>JBAXAR010000091.1:0-8181 GCA_037142475.1 Actinomycetes bacterium | reverse complement strand
CGTCGACCGAGCCATCGCGTTCCCCAATGTGCGAGAGATCATCGGTTCGCTGCCACCCAGCCTTCGCCCTGAGCAGGTCATCACGGCGACAGGCCTTGCATCCATCCGAGACACGATGATGACCCTCGTGCTCAGCGAGTCCCGTAACCGTCCACTCGGCGTCGATCTCGTCCACCAAATCATCGCTGTCCTGTGCCCCACCGCCGATCTGGTCTGGGATCCCAGTGCCCGTGCCGCTCTCACCCGCCAGCGGCTCGACGACATCTGCGCCGAACAGGTCGCTGCGCTCGCCACCTTGGACACCAATCGGCGTGTGGCGGTGACGGGATCAGCGGGAACCGGCAAGACGAGACTGGCGGCGAAGTGGGCCCGACAGGCCTGGCAGCGCGAGGAGCGAGTCTTGCTGACCTGTTACAACGAGCCACTGGCCAGCCAGATCCGAGAGGACCTCGGGATCGATGATGAAGACCTTGTGGTCGGTGCCTTCTTGAGCCTGGCGCTCTCCCTCGACGGCATGGCTCCGATCGACATTCCCGTCGACGCCGGGGATGATTTCTGGAACGTCACGGTCATCGGACACCTGCTCCGCCACTGGCATGAGATCACCGAAACCTTCGACACCATCATCATCGATGAGGCTCAAGACTTCTCCCCGGCGTGGCTGGCTGCCCTCGAAGCGCTGCTCGACCAGGACGGCCCCAGGCGGGTCCTCGTCGTCGCCGACGAACGCCAACTCGTCTACCGCCGAGGGTTCAGCATCCCTCGGAGCGACGATGGCTGGGTTCGCGCCGAGCTCCCGACCAACTGTCGAAACGCCCATGAGATCGCCCACCTTCTCCGTATGTTCCTCGATGGAGCGCCCGCTCCCTCGAGGCATCCTGAAGCCCACGGAATCTCATGGGTCGAAGTGGCCGACGAAAACTCGGCCGTCGAGGCCACCCGGCGCGTGCTGGCGGACCTCGACCTCGAAGGCATCAGTGCCGACAAGATCCTCGTTGAGACCGTCTCTTCGGAGAGTCGCGAGGCACTTCGGAGCACGCTCGGCCTCGTGCCCTTTGAACGACGCGGAGCGGGTCGGATCGTCTGTGAGAACGTGCACCGGTCAAAGGGCCTCGAGTTCGACGTCGTGGTCCTCGTCATCCCCGAGGAGTCGGCCCCTGACAGCCTCTTGTACATCGGGATCAGCCGAGCGGTCACCCGCCTCATCCTCGTGAGTTCGAAGCCCATCGCCGCTCGGCTTCGACTCGACACCATCTGAGCACCCCACTCGCAGTGGGGGTGGTGGGCGACACGGCGGGACCAAGGGGATGAACTCGCTGGGGCCGCCCTATCACCGAGCGACAACACTGCCCCGCGAGATTCTGCGAATCACCTGATCGACACTGGCGCCACGAACAACCGTCGTGACCCAGTGGTGCACCCCGCAGGTTTCGTCCCGAGCGGCCCTGGGTAGCCGATGCACGAGTTGTCCCACGCGGCGAAGACAAGAAAGAGAGACCCATCAGTCTCGGTGAAGAAATCACCCCCGGCCGGACCGGCAAGGGTGCCGTAGGACGTGAGGAAGGGTCCGGACGGCTGTCGGCAAGGCCCGGTGGCCGATGAGCAGACCGCCATCGCCTGGGCGTAGCCCTTCCGATACCAGAGCCCACCAGAGAACAGCAGTTCATAGGCACCATTGACCTTCACCATCGAGGGATTCTCAACGGTCTTTTCCCACGGATGATTCACCGTGTCATTGGTCAGCAGCATGTGGGGCGGCTCGATGAAACTGAGGCCGTTGGAGCTGAGTTTCTGGCTGAAGATGAATGCCGGAGCCTTCGAAGAACCGTCGTTGGACTTATAGAGAAGGTAGGCATCACCCGACGATGGATCCACAAAGGGTGATGGATCGATGAGGCCCACGTTCTGCTCGTAGTCGTCGGGCGGGTCACACGCCAATGGCTGCGACGCACCTCGAGGGGTGACGAACGTTGGCTCGAGCATGGCGCCGTCGGCGCCCTGGGCGGTCGGGCTGATCTTCGCCACCGCCAAGCAGAAGCGACCGGTGGCCACGTTCACCGCGTCGTAGTAGAGCAGCCAACGGCCGTGAAGGAAGATCGGTGCCGGTGATGTCTGCGCGCCCGGCGTGGTCCAAGCCGGGAGGCCGGTCGCACCACTGGTCCCGAACGCACTGGATCCATATCTCGCCGCACACGGCGTTGTTCCTGTGGACGGCTGGAAGCACGTGATCTGAGGCCACGCGTGGTAGCTGCCAGTCAGGGTTGATGATTCCAAGACTTGGATGCTGTTTCCAAGGGCGGTGCCCGTCGAAAATGCGAAATAGGTCGCCCCCGAGTGCACGATGGCCGGGTCGGGGGCATCCCCGGTGCACGAGAGGAGCTTCAGGCACGAGTTGTACGTCGGACACGTCGGGTCAGCCGACTTCGGTCGGCTGCAGGGATTCCCGTCGAATGCCGGAGTCGTCGGGAGATTGGTCACCGTGATTGAGTGACCTCCCACGGCACCCGCCATCGCTGGGTCGATCATCGGCACGATCCCAGCGAGGACGACCACGGCAACCAATCCGCCAGCAAGTCTTCCGATGAGGGAGACGACCTGGCTCGTGCGACGGGCACCGTTCACGAGGCGATTCAAGGTGAGCATGTACCCGTCGATGCTCGCACACCGATCCGATCAGGGAACCGCGCCCGAGCCAAGGAGTTGCGAGGCCAGCGACGCATTAAAGAGCCTCTCGGCGATCACCCACGCCTCGTCAGCCCATGGTGCGAGGAGCGGGGTCTGAAGATTCGCGAATACCGCCGAGCGATCAGGAGTCCTCAGCGAAGGTGCGGCGGCCTGCGTTCTCGAGGCCACCATGCCAGATGCCTCACGCCGCACAGCGAGGACGTCGACGTCGACGTCGCTCAGATCAATCGAGAGATGAGCAGGGGTCCGAGTCACTCTCGAGCCATGATCGCCGAGGGTCCGGCGGAGCTGCCAGGTCATTGTGGCGACCCGGCTCGACAGCCGACTGAGGGGGGCGTCCGGCCACAGCCGCTCGCCGAGATCAAGGACATCCAGAGAACCCCCGGGCGACAGTGCCAGACAGAACAGTGCCTTGGCTGCGTGCTGCGTGGGAAAGGCGATCGGGGCGCCGTCCACGAGAGCCCGAGGGGTCCCGAACCCGACCAGCTCGAGCGCCGTCCGGCGATCTGAAGTGAATCGATGAACGCCAGTCGCCACCTCTCGATCCTCGCGAATGGCTGTGACGCCGAGTCACGAGGCCCCTACTTCGCTGGTGAGTCCCCCGATTGAACGATGGATTCGGGAACTTCGAGTTCCCTCGCGATTGGGGTGTCGATGGGCCCCAGTGAGGCGATTGGCGAGAACGACGGGGGCACGATTTCCTCTGCATCGATTTCACTCTCGTCACTGGCGACGACAAAGACGGGTCCGGCTCGATTCCCACCGACGCGCAGCACCCATGCTCCGCGTCCGGCCGACCAACGAAGGGCTGGACGCAGAAAGAACAATGTCCGAGCTGAAACCACCCGACGCTGCCGAGTCTGTCGCTTCACCAACTCGCACCCCCAGGAGTGAATCCAAACGATTGGAACCGACGTGCTTCACACCAAGCTCATGCCGACTGCCTGTGTCAAGGGTACCTGAGTCCCTGACGCACCACGAAGTACGGCACGCCGTCGCTGAGCCCTACGATTGACGCAGGACTTTGAAAGGAACCATCTCGTGAGCGACCTTGGCTACCGCCCCTTTGACGCCGATAACCACTACTACGAGGCAATCGATGCCTTCACCCGGCACCTCGACCCATCACTGGGCCAACGATGCGTGCAGTGGTGCGAGATCGACGGTCGCCGCTACCACGTGGTGGGAGGCGTCGTCAGCCGGGCGGTCACCAATCCCACCTTCGATCCGATCGCCCCCCCAGGGGCGATGCACGACTACTTCCGAGGGAACCCTGAGCGCCGCAACCCTCTCGAATTCCTCTCGACCCGTGAGTCGATTCGGCCCGCCTATCGAGATCGAGATGCCCGCGTCGCCACCCTCGACGACTTCGGCCTGAGTTCGGTGTGGCTCTTTCCCACCCTGGGGATGCTCTACGAGGAATTGCTCAAGCACGACCCCTTCGCCGTGTGTGCCACCTTCTCGGCGTTCAACCGTTGGATGGACGAGGACTGGGGCTTTGACCGAGGCGACGGAAGGATCTTCGCCGCCCCCTACCTCTCCTTGGCCGATGTGGATTGGGCCGTCAGCGAGCTCGAATGGTCGCTCGATCGCGGGGCTCGGGTCATCGTGATGCGCGCCGCTGCCGCCATCACCGAGCGCGGTTCCTTCTCTCCCTTTGACGAGCAGTTCGACCCCTTCTGGGCCCGAGTCAACGAGGCCGGGATTCCTGTCGTCATCCATGCCGGCGACAGCGGGTGGGCGGCGAATGGCTACGCCCCCGAAGGCTTCGGCGCCACGTTCTCGGGAGGATGGAAGCCCACCGTGAAATCCTTCGCCATCGAGCGCTCTGCCAATGACTTCATCATGACGAGCGTCTTTGACAAGGTCTTTGATCGGTTCCCCAACCTTCGGATGGCATCGATCGAGAATGGGTCAACGTTCTTGGCCGACCTCATCGCCAAGTTACGATCCACCGACCACAAGATGCCTGGCTATTTCTCCGAGGATCCCGTTCTGAGCCTTCAACGGAGTTGGTGGATCAACCCATTCTGGGAGGACGACGTCAACGAGGTGGCGAACCTCATGGGCGCCGATCGGGTCCTTTTCGGGTCGGACTGGCCCCACATCGAAGGTATGCCCGCACCGCTCGACTACGTCCCAGAACTCGCCAAGCTCTCCGATGCAGAGCGTCGCCTTGTCCTCCTCGACAACGCCACTGAGCTCAACACTCCTCGGCCGGTCTGATCGTCGAGCCCCTTGTGCTTCCTGACGCGATCACCGGCGGCTACCCCGCCGAGCCCAGTGATGTGGCGTGGCCGACGGCCTCGTGGCCCCGTGCGGACGTACCCGACGGCGTCGTCATCGATCACCTGATCGAGGCAGCGTTCGAGAACGGCGGTCCAATGGCCACCACGAACTCAGTGATCGTGGTGCAGCGAGGCCGGATCGTGGCCGAGCGTTATGCCGGGGCGCTGGGTTCATTCATCGGTGATCCGGTGCCCGTGACCGCCGAGACGCCGCTGCTGAGCTGGTCGATGGCCAAGACGATGCTTGGGACCCTCGTGGGAATGCTCGTCGACGAAGGTCGGCTCACACTCGATGCTGCTGCCCCCGTGGCTGAATGGTCACAGCCGGGGGACATCCGAGGAGCCATCACCCTGCGCCACCTCCTCGAGATGCGCGACGGCCTGGCCTATGTCGAGGACTATGTCGACGGTGCCGCGAGCGACGTGATCGAGATGTTGTTTGGATCGGGTGCCGGCGACACTGCCCACTTCACGGCCTCGAAGCCCTTGGCGGCTGAGCCGGGCACCCGATTCAACTACTCGTCGGGAACCACCAACGTGATCTCCAGAATCGTGGGGGATCTCGTCGGGGGTGAGACTGCAATGCGCCAGTTTCTCTCCGAGCGGCTCTTCGAACCATGTTCGATGCACTCCGCTGTGCCGACGTTCGACGAGGCCGGCACCTTCATTGCATCGTCCTATGTCCACGCCACCGCCCAAGACTTCGCCCGCTTCGGCCTCATGCTGTGTCGTGGTGGCCGGGCCGAGGGCGTCCAGGTCGTTCCCGAATGGTGGATCGATGAGATGCGCACGCCACGGTCCATCGATCCCGATGATGGGTGGCTCTACTCTGTGCAGACCTGGGTGGCCGACGATGGCCTCGGGACCTTCTGGTGCAATGGCTTCGAGGGTCAGAGGATTGTTGTCTGCCCGGCCAAGGATCTCGTCATCGTCCGAACCGGCACGACCCCGTCAGAACAGAATCCCGCCCTTCAGGCCTGGCAGGCGGACCTGGTCGCAGCATTTCCCCTGCTCGACCAGACCACACACGCCTCCTAGCGAAGTCGCCACTCCATGCGGGCCCCGGAGCTGAACCGCTCCTGGCCCTCGGCGAGGCTGGCCTTGTCAGTTCCCAGCGCGGTCATGAGATACGCCTGATCGAGCGCCTGGCGACGCGAGAGCTCTCGCCCCATCCAGAGTGATCGCAGGGTCCCCTGGGTGGCGAGGGCTGGTGCTTCGGCGATGGTGGTTGCGATCCGGGCCGCCGTGGGCATCAGGAGTTCTGGCGCGGTGACCTCAGAAACGAGGCCGCTGGCCATGGCAGTCTGGGCGCTGAGCCGTTCAGATGCACCCATCAGCGACATACGGACGAGGTCCGAGAAGGCCATACGGCCGAGGAGCTGGATCGGCTCGAAGGCGGCGGTCATGCCGTAGGTGACGTGAGGGTCAAAGAAGGTTGCCGTGTCCGAGGCGATGATCACATCAGCCTCACCGAGCAGATAGAAGGCACCACCACAAGCGATCCCGTTCACGGCGACAACCACCGGCTTCCAGAGCTCATTGGCCTTCGGGCACATGGCGCTGCCCGGGTCATCAAACATGAACGGGGTGATGTAGCCGTCGAGCTTGTCCGAGTCAGGGTCGATGTCGGCCATGGCCTCGGTTCGATCGATGCCGGTGCAGAAAGCCCGGTCCCCCGCTCCGGTGATCAGAACGCAGCGAACATCGTCGTTCTCGCGCAAGGCGGCCCACAGGGTCACCAGCTCGGAGCGCATCGTCGAGTTGAACGAATTCATCGCCTCAGGTCGATTCAGGATGACCGATGCCACTCCATCGGCGACGGTCACAAGCAGGGTTTCGAAGGAATCCACGACCCGAGCCTAGAACCTGGACCAGCGATCGGGTGGGTCTCACGAGGTGGCGACCCCCGATGGTCAGGGGATTCAGGGGAGACTGCACAAGGGCTGAGTGCGCCGCACCGCCAGAGGAGGACTCGTGAGCAACGCGATGTCGGTTCGACGACCCCTCGCGCTCGTCGGCGTTTCGGTGGCGCTGGCGATTGCAATCGTGGGCTCCGTGATCGCCTCTCAGTCGCCCTCCGTCACGCCATCTCACAACTGGACGGGGTACGTCACCCACGATCACCGAGGCATCATCGCCGCCAGTGGATCATGGACCGTTCCGGAAACTGGTTGCGATTCCACCCGACCCGTCGGGGTCTGGGTCGGCCTCGGAGGCTCATCGATCACGCCGACGAAGGACGCGAAACTGATCGAGCAGGCCGGGGTTATCCTGCAATGCCACGGTCCTGCCATCGAAGCAGTGGCGTTTACAGAAAGCTTTCCTGCCAGGCCGAAGCCCGTGACCAACATGAAGATCCACTCAGGCGACCAGATTGCCGTGCTCATCGTCCAGGAGGAACACTCCACCGAGACCATCGTCACCGACACGACCACGGGGGCTTCCGTGAAATCGACCGCCCCCACCCCATCGGCCCGATTCACCTCGGCAGAATGCATCGTCGAAGCGACGCCGGCGGAGTCGGGTCACCACCTCGATCACGTCGTGGTGACCTTCTCGCTCTGCAATGCCCAGCGAGTGGGTGGAGCGCTGAGTTCCATTGGTGATCTTGGGCGCCGATGTTCCACGGTCGTGGTCCGCCATGACGGCATCCATGGAGCCGTCACCTCGCTGCGATGCACCGGCGGCTTTCAGGTCGCCATCTACCGGGGTGCGCATGCGCCACGATTCCCCGTGGTTCCACTGGCTCAGCCCTCTTCCATGCACTAGTTCCCGGCGAGTCGAACTCCTCTAGAGGCGTCCGTCAGGGTCGGATCAGGTGCCACCTTCAAAGGGGAAGCCCAAGTCCGGTGCTGTCAGGACGGCTCTGAACGCCAGACCCTCAGCAGCCGCCATCGCCTCGACTGTGCCGCCGCGGTCAACTACCGCTGTCAAGAGAACGATCTCCGCCCCCGCCTCTTGGACGGCATGGGCCGCCTCGAGGAGGGAGGTCCCCCGGGTCACGGTGTCCTCGGTGATAACCACGCGATCACCCGGATCGAGGGCACCAGCGATCCGGCCACCGCCGCCATGGTCCTTCGCCTCTTTGCGGACGCTGAAAGCCTTGAGAGGCCGACCCTCAGTGGCGGCGACCCCGGCGGCGATGAATGCCACCGGATCCGCGCCCATGGTGAGACCACCGATGGCCGTGGCATCATCCGGAAGCAGC
>JBAXAR010000090.1:0-8230 GCA_037142475.1 Actinomycetes bacterium | reverse complement strand
GGGCTCCTCTGCGTTGGTCGAATCGGACAGGAGGAGTCGAATCCCCTTGGTGCGCGCAAGCTCTCCTATTCGTGCGAGGTCCGTGCGACGGCCGTCGACCGGATTCAGATCGAGCTTGAAGTCGCCCGAGTGCAGGACAACACCTTGAAGCGTGTGGAAGGCGATCGCCATGGCGCTCGGCACTGAATGGGTCACAGGAATGAACTCGACATCGCACGGCCCGATCCTGACCGTCTCGCCATCGGCGACCTCGATGAACGTGGCCTTATTGGAAAGACCAGCTTCGCGAACCCGATGCGCAGCAAGACCAACGGTCAGCGGTGACCCGTAGACCGGGGCTTCAAGGTCACGAAGGAGGTAGGAGAGGCCACCCACGTGGTCTTCGTGACCGTGGGTGAGGACGATGCCGTCGACCCGATCCGCGTTTTCTCGCAGGAAGGTGAAATCAGGAAGAACCAAGTCCACGCCTGGCATATCGGGCTCAGGGAACATGATCCCCACGTCAATGACGATGAGGCGACCCTCAACCTCGACAATGGCGCAGTTTCTCCCGATCTCCCCAAGTCCCCCGAGGAAAATGACCCGAACTGGAGCGAGACGCTCAGCCACGAGGCACGCCGAGATCGGCGAGGAGGATGAGCGCTGCAGCATCAAGATCCGCATCGGCATCACCCATCGGCAGGCGGCACTGGCCGACTGCAAGGCCTGCGGCCCTCAGGATTGCTTTGGTTGGCATGGGGTTTGGCCACCGTTCTGATGATTCGAAGCGATACGAGCTGAGGAGTTCACGATTAGCGCCGGTCGCTGCCGCCACATCGCCGGCTACGAATGATTCGAGCATGGTCCTCATGGGAGAACCAACCCAATGTGAGGCCACGCTGACGACCCCAACCGCGCCAACAGCCATCAGCGCCAGAGTCAGACCATCGTCGCCGCTGTAGAGCTCAAACGATGAGGGCGCTTCGGCGAGGAGTTCCGATGCGGCGACAACATCGCCAGCAGCATCCTTGACGGCCACCACATTGCTGCGTTCACCGATGAGGCCCAAAATGGTCTCTGCGGCGATCTTCCGGCCAGTGCGAACCGGGATGTCGTAGAGCATCACGGGCAGGTCGGTCGACTCGGCGATCGCTCCGAAGTGGGCCAAAAGGCCCGCCTGCGAGGGGCGGTTGTAATAGGGGGTGACTGCGAGTACACCTGCGGCCCCCAGGGATCGAGCTTGTCGCGTCAGACCCACCGAATGGAGGGTGTCGTTGGTGGTCAGCCCGGCGATCACTGGGATCGTGACTGCCTCGGCGACACACGCCACCAGGCTCAGGCGTTCCTCGTCAGTAAGAACCGGAGCCTCGCCGGTCGTTCCTGCCACAACGAGTCCATCAGAACCATGCTCTGAGAGATACCTGGCGAGCGAAGCAGCCCCGTCAAGGTCCAAAGAACCGTCATCAGCGAATGGAGTCACCATCGCCGTGATGACGCGACCGAATCTCGGAGAGAGAACAGACATCAGGGTCAAAACCTAGCAGCGGGTCCGCTCCGCTACGGAGAGCCTTTCGGGGCCCTCCGTAGCGCTGCGGGACCGCTTAGACCAGATTGCGCTCCACGGGACTGCCGTCGGCCTCGGCGTCAACCTCGGCGGCGGTGTCCTCAAAGTCCTCGAACATGATGACGCCCATCTCCGTGAACTTGTCGCGGAGCCAGCCATCGCCGGCGTCGAGAAGGCCGAGCTTCTTGCAATTCGGGACGATCTTGCCGAACAGCAGCGACTGAAATTCCACGCGGCTGACGTCTTGCACCGCCACCTTGGCCGCGTCCTTCATCGGGACGCCCATACGGTCCCACACCTCTTGGCCCTGCATGCGGTCACGCATACGGACGGCTGCTTCGAAGGCGAATTCCTGACGCTCGCGAATCTCGCCCTGCGTCATCTCGGAGTAGATCTCCTGCAGCGAAAGCACTCCGAAGGCAACGTGGCGAGCCTCGTCAGCCATCACGTAGCGAAGCAGCTTCTTGAGCAGCGGCTCAGGGGTCGTCTGCTGCAAGAATCCGAAGGCAGCGAGAGCGAGGCCTTCGACCATGATCTGCATCCCGAGGTAGGTCATGTCCCAGCGGGAGTCAGCAATGATGTCGTCGAGCAACAGGCCGAGGTGCCCATTCATCGGGAAGTGGCCCGAAAGCTTGGTGTCGAGATAACGGCTGAAGACCTCGACGTGGCGCGCCTCGTCCACGACCTGAGTGGCGGCGTAGTACTTAGCGTCGATCCACGGAACTGTCTCGACGATCTTCGCCGTACAAAGGAGAGCGCCCTGCTCGCCATGAAGGAACTGGCTCAGGGTCCAGTTCTGGTACTGCATGTTCAGATCAACCCACTCGGTCTCGCCCCAGGTGGCCAGGACTGTCCCGGAGAGATCAAGATCCGAATTGCCCAATGGTCCGGTCGCACCCTCCATGTAGGCCTGATGGGCGAGCGCTTCCTGATCGACCTCGATCTCCCATGGAAGGTCGGTTGAACCATTCCACTGCGACCGCTTGGCCTTCTCGTAGAGCTTGTCGAGCTTCGGTCGCTCGCCCTTCTCGTAGTTCCACGTGAACTCAGCAGGGCAGTTGTCCACCACACGGTGCCTGCCGGTGGGGTCCTCGCGGCCAACCAGCTCAAAGACCTTCTCGAAGTCATTGAGCTCGTCGCGGCCGATCAACTCGGCGTTCGCCTTCATCTCAGTGTGGTCTTCTGTCAACGCCATAGCGGGAGCTCCTTTGTTGTCTGCTTCGATACATGAATAGTCATTGCTGTCGCGCCGCGTGGACGAGATTCGGTAGTTCCCTGGAATGAGGCCACTGGGAAAAGGTTCGGACAATGGAACGTCGGTCGATCACTACGCTGCGCCTCGCAGGGCCTCGATACCTGGCATCACGTAACTGCGAACCAGACGGCGCACTGAATCGTCGTCAGTCAGGTCCACGTCCCC
Organism: Actinomycetes bacterium; assembly: GCA_037142475.1. GTDB lineage: Bacteria > Actinomycetota > Acidimicrobiia > Acidimicrobiales > RAAP-2 > CAIUMH01. The sequence goes on along the minus strand of JBAXAR010000090.1, from coordinate 5,267 downwards.
GCCGGGGTCAAGCAGGTATGACACCACGATCCTCACCGACCAGTCGGCAGCCCGTAGTGCCTGGTCGGGGTCAAGCCACCGAGCGAAGAACGGACTCGTGAAACCCGCAGCGACCTCAAGGGCGCGTTCCATCTCACCAAACGAAAGGTGGCGAAGCACCACCCAAGGCTCAGAATCAAGAACGCGAGCGAGCGCCTCAGAATTCGAAAGCCAGCGTGCTGACGTGGTCATTCCGGCCACCAACACACCTTCGAGGTCCGCAGCCGATCCCATCGAAACGGCCAAGGCCGAGAAGAAACGAGCGATCTCGGTCTCAACCATCGCCTGAATAATTCCGTCACGACCGCCGGGGATCACGCGGTACAGGGTTGCTCGCGAGAGTCCTGCAGCATGGGCTACTTCATCGACGGTGGTGGCTCGTAGTCCCCTCGATGCCACGCACAACAAGGCTGCATCCACGATCCGAACCCTCTTAGAAAGTTGAGGGTCGGTCCCGGGGCCACGAGCGTCAGGAAAACGCCCGTTGTCGATCACAGTGGCGAGGACGGCATTCATCGAATGAGACACTATGCCCAAACTTGTCGCATGGTCAACGACCGCTCGCAACCTCCGGCAGAATGCCCGCCAAGAGCTCGGCCCTGACGAGCCGAGAGACCTCGGCCGGGTTGTTGAGGTCCCATCGGCCTGGTGATCCCATATAGGAGAGAATCATGCGGGCCAAGAAGTCTGCCGCACTCGCCGGCTCGACCCCTTCGCGAAGTTCGTGACGCTCGAGATACGGCATGAGGAACTCCACGAGGAGCGTCCGTGACGGTTCAGACTCGGCGCGAATGGCCGGTTCGAGCGCCTCGGGCTCGGTGCGAAGGATCATCTGGAGAACTTCATGATCCTGGATCGCACGGTGCGCCACCATGAGGCCGCGCTCCATCAGTTCCTCGAGGGTCTCGGCATCCCGGACTGCCCCGTAGAGGCGCAGGAAGAACCGTCGATACTCCCAAGTGACGACGGCGTCGATGAGTTCGCCGCGGCCCCCAGGGAAGTAGCGATACATCGTCGCTCGTGAGACTCTGGCTGCGTCGGCGACATCTTCAATCGACGTTCTCGTTGGTCCGAATTGGGCGATGCATCCGTAGGCCGCCTCGATGATGGTCTCACGCTTCTCGGGATTCGGACCGACCGTCACTCGTCAAGAAGCGGATCGAGGCCACGGGTCACGCCCGGCCGCGAGGCGACGGAGCGCACCGCCAGGAGTACCCCAGCCATGAAGGCACTGCGGTCATAGGTGTCATGGCGCAGAGTGAGTCCCTCTCCAGGATTTCCAAAGAGGACCTCCTCATGAGCGATGAGGCCGGGCAAGCGCACACTGTGAATCGCGAGACCACCCGGACCCACTCCCCCGCGAGCACCTTGAAGGACGGTGGTCGTCGTGGGGTCGTGTGGCTCCTCCAGCGACGCGATAGCCCTGGCTTCAGCGATCCGCTCGGCTGTGGCCATCGCCGTTCCGGAGGGAGCGTCCACTTTGTTGTCGTGGTGGAGTTCGATGATCTCGACCCCCTCGAAGTAGCGAGCTGCCTGCTCTGCGAACCGCATGAGCAGGACTGCACTAAGGGCGAAATTGGGAGCGACCACTGCGTTCGCTCCGCTTGCTGCGCTGGCCACCTCAAGGGCGTCAAGGTCCTCGAGGGTCAGGCCGGTGGTGCCGACCACGAGGTGGATCCCCCGCACGAGAGCGGGAGCCAAATGCAGACGTGCCGCCTCTGCCACGGTGAAATCCACCAAGACCTCAGCGGCGGCATCGGGAAGTTCAGCCACGCTGGTGGCCCGAATCACACTCTTGGTGACCGAGAGGGTATCGACTCGAGGATCGATAACGGCGCTCAGAGTCAGATCCGGCGCCGCCTCAACAGCAGCGATGACCGCTTGCCCCATCCGACCGGCTGCTCCGATAACACCAACGTTGATCACGGCCGAACCCTATCGGCCGCATTCCCTCTTCGGCCACGCCGCCATCGGAGTCCCAGCAAGACCGCCAGCAGCAAGCCCGCACCACTCGCCACAGAGATTCCCAATCCCAGCACCATCTGAGGTGCCTCATAGTGGAAGGACAACCGCCAACGACCGGAAGGCAACGTCACCTTTTCGATCAGGTCAGCGGAGGAAATGCGAAGGCTGCGAGTGCCCCGGCCGTCCAGCGACTCAGCGGTCGCCTTCCATCCTGGGAGATCTGACACGGAGCGGTAGACGACGCCTGGCGAGGTCATCGTAATGATGTCAGTCTCGTTCCCGTTGATCGCAGTTCGCGTCGAGAGCACCCGAGACCCACGATCCCCATGCTGCACCCAGGTCGGAGGCCTCAGGGCACCGGTCCTCTTGAAGATCTGGAGATCGCCCATCGTCCTGACCATGCGCCATTGCCTTGAATCCATCGCCGACTGATAGGCGCCCGCCAGCCAATAGAGCGAACCGTCCGTCACCGTGAGTGTCGATGTGTCCATCACCTTGTCGGCAGGACCGATCACCGTGAAGCCTGCGGCCTTGACGCCCGATCCGAGATCAATGGACCAACCCGTCGAGGTGGGGGTCACGGCGGCTGGGGCGTCGAAGTTCGAGCCATCAGACGCCACAAAGGCCACGCGAAGACTCTCCGCCAGCGGACGATCCGACAGCACCGCGGTTGATCTGGCCATCAGCGAGATGCGTCGGACGTCAAGGATCTGACCGAAGTAAAAGGTTCGCTGAGGGCCATTCGCAACACGCGGGGCCCCGGGGCAGGGTGTGATTGGCGCCGGACCCACTGTGGCGCCGGTCGACGAGGGCGCGACCGAGAGCAGCGGTGTGAGTTGAGACGCCGCCACCACCATCGTGGTGAGACGCAGCTGATCGAAACGTCCCAATCGCAATTGACACGGGTCCACTGCAGCCTGAGCGTGTGTGCCGGTCGCCTCGCCGTAGGCACTGTCGATAAGGGATCCATAGCCCTGGACGCTCGGAATCTTCGTCAGGACATTCGTGTCGGGTTGACCGAGGGGGATGAACTGCTGGTAATGCTGAAGGGGTGGGTCAATGAGCGCGGTCCGGCCCTCATTGCCGAGAACGGCGAGTGCCTCGGAGCGACTGGGCTCGACCGGAACCTTGCCGGGGACGATACCCACCGTGGACGACAGCAAGAACAACGCGGTGTCCGCCGCAACAAGCCCCGTGATCCATCGAAGTCTCGAGGTCCTCGAGGATCCTGATGCTCGGAAGAGGACGACTGTCATCATCACCGCAATGACAACCGACGCTGCAATCCAGACTGCGAGGTAGCGCCCTTGGGTCGCAGCCGAGGCCTTGGCTCCTAATGCCATCTCGATCTGGGTCGGCCAGATGAGAGTGGAGATTCCCAGAAGTGTGGTGACCCCGAGGGGGGTGATCGCCAGCCAACGGCGCCACCCGGCCAACATCTCGAGAGGCTTGTCCTCGCTGACTCGAGTGACGAGCCACGCCACAAGGACCGAGCACGCAAGATCGAACACCACGATGCTCCGACTTTGCAGCCGCGTTTTGCCGAGAAGCGGAATGTGCCAGAGCGCATGACCAATCGGGGTGAACGATCCCCAAGCACAGATCAGCCCCACGAAGGCCATGACGACGAACAAGGCCAGGCCGCGGGGCACATGAACTCTCGCCCGACTGATCAGCACCCCGAGCGCCGCACACAGCGCGACAAGCCCCAAGAGGCCGACGTAACCCGTCACCTCGGCCAAGTTGTAATTCACAAAGAACCTGGGTTGATGGAAAAGACCGGTCCCACCGTTGAGATCCGGAATCAAGAGCAGGACCGAGCGTTGCAGCGACAACGATCCAGATCCGAAGAATTCGTAGCCGAGGCTTGCTCGTTGAGAATCGGCGATGAACGCTGACCCGGGAAGTAGTTGACACGCCGAGAGTGCCACACCCCACGCCGATGCGGCGAGAAGCACCCCAGCAGTGATGAATCGTCGAAGCAGGCCCGATCGGCCCGCCACCACGACTGCATAGGGAACCATGATCAGCAGGACGATCTCAAGATCAGCGATCGCTCGCGGTTCGCCGGTGAGGAACTCGAGCCCAACCAACGCCACCAGTGCCAACAGGGGCCAGCGAGCATCAATGATCGAGGCCACTACTCCCACGTCGCTCTCGGTTCCGCGAAGTCGGTCAATGGCGATCAAACATGCCAGGACAACCCATGGCAGCCAGGCTTGGCCTTGGATCACCCCAAGGTGCACCATTTGGCCAATCATCGCCCCTAGGTACGTGTAGCTGATCGCTCCGAGCAGGGCGCCTCTCGGGCTCGCCCTGAGCCAGCGCGCCAGCGCATAGGTGCCGAAGGCAGCGGCCCAGTAGCACGCCGCAAGATTCAAGAACCACGCCACCAACGGTGGGAGGAAAGCGAAAAGGCCGGTCAGTGGATAGAGCGATCCAGCGTTGAGTGCCCCAAGCAGGGGGCTGCCGGAGAAGATGTATTGATTCCAAGTCGGGAGATGGCCAGTGGCGAGGATCTGCCCCGAGAGGACACGAAGGGGAAAATTCTGAATGAGATTGTCCTGAGCGATCGGCGGATGGCCGATGATCGTGGGTATTGCGAAGAAAAGAATGGGGACAACCGCCAAGATGGCCAGTGGCCAGCGATCCATTGGGTCGAGCCTGAGCCGATGCGGCGACTGTGTGGACTGTGTGGACGGTGTTGAAATCATCGAGCCACCACCCGCTCGAGTCGATGATCCACGGCGCTCGAGGTCGGACCGACAACGACACCATGCAGCGGCGCCGTCCCCACGCGGCGCGCCACGGCGCGTACCGCGTCAATCGTGACCCCTCCGAGTTCGTCGAGGAGGTCTTCTGTGCTCCGAATAACCGAGCGAAGCATGAGATCTGTGCCAAGTCGACCGAGCCGAGTCAGGGGTTCATCGGCGCCGAGGAGGACATCTGCCCTCAGTGACGCTTTCGATCGCGCCACCTCCTCGTCGGTCATTGTGCCGGAGGCGATGTCATCGAACGTGCGCTCCAAGATGTCGATCACCTCGGCCATATTGGTCGGCGCACACGATGCATAGGCGCAGAGCGATCCCGCATCTCGATACGACGTCACGTCGATCCCGACGGCGTAGGCGAGGCCTCGCTCCTCACGCACCTCTCGGAACAAGCGACTTGAGACACCTCCGCCGACGAGGTGGGCGAGGACCGCCATCGCCATCGGATCGGGTTCATTGATGCCATCGGTTCTGACGCCGAGCAGGAGATGG
>JBAXAR010000089.1:0-8265 GCA_037142475.1 Actinomycetes bacterium | reverse complement strand
CGGTGCGGTGGGCCGGCTGGGCTTGCGGAACCCCCACGTGGCGGAGATCTGGTCATCGTTTCGATCCTTGACTGACGGGCCAAGTCGCCGATCGTTCATCCGGACGCTCCGGGCGGTGATCGAGCCCGGTGGCCAGTTTGTCAGCGCTCTCGATCGGCTCTACCTGACTGCGGCAACCCCCACGCTGATCGTGTGGGGTGATCATGACGCCATCATCCCGGTGGCCCACGCCTATCAAGCCCACGACGCGGTGCCGGAAAGTCGAGTTGAAATCATTGAGGGGGTCGGCCACTCGCCCCAGGTTGAGGCGCCCGATCGCTTTGTCGCCATCCTCAGAGATTTTCTGGCGACGACCGAACCTGCGATCTTCACCATCGACGACATGAGGGCCGCTCTCCGAGCGGGTGCTCCTGCGTGGCCTGCGGATTCTCAGGGCAGTGAGGACACAGCCTCTGCCCGCGCCAGCGATGAGCAGCGCGACCTCCTCCGCCGGATCATCTGATCGGTTCTTCGCGGTGACTGGGGCGGGGCGAACCCCTGAGCAGTGGCGTCAACGCGGCATTCGTCTGGAGTGGATGACCAATGCGTGGAACGCGATGGAGGTGGTGGTCACCGTCACGCTGGGAATCCAAGCGCACTCCCTCGCCTTGGTGGCATTCGGCCTGGACTCGGTAGTAGAGATCGTCGCGTCAACGGTGGTGATTCGAAACCTTCGAGGGGACGTCGATGACCCCGGTGACGAACGCGTCCATCGATCGCTGAAGCACATCGCCGGCGCCTTCTGGTTCTTGGCGGCGTTTCTTGCCATCGCCAGTGTGAGGGGCCTTGTTCTGGGTGACCACGCCGAATCAACGCCTCTGGGAATGGCCTACCTCGTGATCGCCGCCCTCTCGATGTTCGTCCTTGCTGTGGTCAAACGCCGTACCGCGGAGGCATCAGGGAGCGAGACGCTCCTTGCCGAATCATCGATGACCTTTCTTGACGGATGTCTGAGCACGGGGATTCTCCTTGCGCTGGTGGCGAACTCCACGCTCGGATGGTGGTGGGCTGATCCGCTCGCAGCCCTTGTAGTGGCCGGATTCGCCCTGAGCGAGGGGATCAGTCACTGGACCGCTGCGGCCCCTCATGGAATCGACCCCACTGAAGTCGGGCATCGATAATGCCCTCTGAGTGTGTCGGTGCTTCCTGTGTCCGACCTCCCAGGGTCGTGGTGCGCCAGACTCAGGGACGTCAGCTACGCGGAGAGGTGCGTCGATGAGAGAGTCAGTTCGCCAAAGGGTGGTCGCTCCGGCCAAGCGTCTTGTGGGTGGGAACGAGCGCCTGTGGCGCCAGGCGTACAAGACCCTGGGACTTATCGCTCCGAGCCGGTCGTTCGCTACCTCGTCCTTCGCCCAGTACGGAGAGGACATCGTCGCCGCTATTTATCTTCCCGAGGCAATGGGCTCCTATGTCGATATCGGGGCTGCGCATCCGATCCGACACTCCAGTACCTACTCGTTCTATAAGCGCGGGTGGTCCGGAGTACTGGTCGATCCCATCGGCCGGAACACTGAGATGGCCAAGGCCCGCCGACGCAGGGATCGGGTCGTCCAGGCGGCTATCGCCGACGAGCCGGGCACGCTTCACTTCTACGAAATTTGGCCGTCGAACTGCTCAACGACCGATAAGGCCATCGCCGATGCTCGTCTCGGTCGAGGCATGACGTTGGTGGGGGACTACGACGTCCCGGTGATGACCTTGGCCATGCTGGATCTCGAAGCGACTCCCGATCAGCCGACGCTTTTGAACGTCGATGTGGAGGGTCGTGACCATGAGGTTCTGCTCGGCAATGATTTTGAGCGCTATCGACCTCGTGTGATTTGTGTCGAAGAACTCACCTCGCCGCTTCGGGGTTCGACCCCGGTCGGAGAGTTGCTGGCGGGAGAGGGGTATTCGCTGGAGTCCTACCTCCGCTACACCTCGATCTATGTCCATCGTGACCATCTGGCGCCGAGCCCAATTCTCGGACCATCCACCTAGGGGCCATGTTTCGACCCGTCTCGCCAATGATGGACTGCGTCAGACGGTTTCGACCTGTCTCCCGATGACTCAGGAATCGATGGCGAAGACCAGACAGCCGTCGTCGAGGCTGGCCATCGGAAGCACCTCGCGCTCGGTCCAGTAATCGAGGCTCAACTGCCATTCGGGTACTGAGCCGGACCGGGCCATGAGATCTCGAGAGCGCTGCACGTAGCCGGGGTTGAACTGTGCAGAGCCGATGAAGGCATCGAGTTCCATGTCGAGGTCCTCAGTCCGAAGCTGGGCGACCACGCTGGTGGCTCCCCGGGACTCCATCTCGTTGAGCAACCGGCAGAGATATTGGCTGACCAGGTCGGCTCGCATCGTCCAGCTGACTCGCAGGGCGCCGAAGGTCCAGGCCATGTTGGGGACGCCGGTGAACATCATGCCCCGATAGGTCACGCAGTCGGAGAAGACGAGTGGGTCTCCATCGATACTGAAGGCGACATCGCCCAAGACCGTCAGATCAAACCCGGTGGCGGTGATCACCACGTCAGCAGCGATTGTCTCGCCCCCTTGGGTGATGATCCCCTCAGGGGTGAAGGTCTTGACCTCGTCGGTGACCATGGTCACCCTGCCCGCGCTGATCTGGCGAAACAGGTCACCGTCAAGGATCCGGCAGATCCGCTGCTCGTGTGGCAGGTGGCGCGGGGTGAAGTGCGTCTCGACGTCGTAGCCCTCGGGAAGTTGCGCTGCGACCATTTGGACGAGGCCGGCCTTGGAGAGTTCGGGGTGTGTTCCTTGGATCTCGGTGAGCGCCTGCATCTCGGCCATGGACTTGCGACGGGTGATCTCGTGGATCCATTCATCGTCGATGGCGAGGCCGCGGAGCATGTCGGCGAGTTCGTCGACGTTGGGGCTCTGAAAGTAATAGGTCGGTGAGCGCTGGAGGATGGTGACGTGGGCACACTCCTCGGCGATGGCGGGCACCAAGGTCGCTGCGGTGGCACCGGAGCCAATCACCACAACGTCTTTCCCGGCGAGGTCAGGGTTGGCGGGCCATGACTGGGGGTGGATCCACGAACCCGAGAACGTCTCCATCCCCGGCCAGCTGGGTGTGTGGCCCTTTTCCTGGCGGTAGTAACCGTGGCACATCCAGACGAAGCCGGCGGTCAGCGTGAACGCCTCGCCGGTATCGGTGTGGGTCCCCGAGATGGTCCAGCGCTGTTCGGCGGTGGACCAACTGGCCTCGGTGATTTTGTGTTGGTAGCGGAAGTGATCACCGAGGCCGAATTCATCGATGGTCTCGCCGAGATAGGTGCGGATCGCCTCGCCGCTGGCGTAGGGGGCACCGGTCCAGGGCTTGAAGCTATACCCCAAGGTGTAGATCTCGGTGTCGGATCGCACACCCGGGTAGGTGTGGGTCAGCCATGTCCCTCCGAAGCTTTCGAGGGACTCCACGACAGCGAAGCTGCGGCCCGGGCACTGAGTGGAGAGGTGATAGGCGGCGTTGATTCCGGAGATCCCGGCACCAATGATCAGAACGTCAAGATGCTCGCAATCACCGCGTGAAGACCCGCCATTGTCGCCCATCAGTTCTGCTCCCAGATCAACTGTCGCAGGTTGCGACATCAGTTTCCTCATCCTAACGAACTCATCTGCGTGCCAGCCGAGGCGTCGGTGGCGTATGCGGACGCCAAAGAGCGTTTCAGCCCAAGAGACCTCTGCGCTCAATCGGTTTCTGCAGCCTCGACGGAATCGTGGTGGTGCTCGATTGGGTACTCAATCGCCAACGACTGAGGAGTCGGATCCTCCCGGAGCGACCACAGCAGCACGAGGCCGACGAGAATCGGCCCGGCGATGCCGATCAGACCGACGACGATCACGCCGGCAGGGGGGTTCCAAGATTCTGGCCCCGTGGGGCTCAGGCGCCAGGCGGCTCCCGTGCCCTCGCTCCACCGGTGAAGAACGTGGAGCAGCGCGGCAGCCTGAGCAACGGCCATGATCAGGACACCGAGAGCTGAGACTCGCCTCCAGCGTGGTGCGCTGAGGCCCCCGAGCAGGATCGGAAGGCCGATCCCCAGGGGATAGAGGTAGCGACCGTAGGGAGTCATTTCTGGAACATTCGTTACGGCCAGAAGGACCGGCACGCCGATGAGGGCGAGGACCAGCAGGCTGAGGCCGAGCCAGCGAGACCCGCCGGCCCGCCGAAGATTCAGCGCCCCAAGGAACAACACCGCCAAACCCATGACCCCGATGGTCACCGTGATGGTCAGCGGAAATGTGACCCGGCCGCTTCCGAGGTTGCCGATCGCCTGGTGGATGAAGCTCGGCAGGCTGTGAAGGGCCCACGGGAGTGCTTGGCTCAGAGGCTGCGGGGCCAGCTTGATGATCGTGGTCCCGTGAACAGCGATCACCCAGATGACCGTGCCGATGCCGCCAGCAGCGATCACGACGGCCCAGATCCGGACCCGCCGGAGTGCCCAGAGATCCCGAAGGCGGGATCGACCGGCGAGAAGGCCAAGGATCACCATAATCACAAGGGTCCATGACGGCGATGAGGGCCGAGCGATCGTGAGTAGGACGCTCGAAGCGCCAAAGATGTCGATCAGGCGGCGATCGGGGACGGTTGCGTCCCGAGCCAGGATCACGCCAGCTGTCCAGACGGCCAGCGCTGCTGCCATCTCGAGGCTGCTGGGGTTCACGATGACCGAGGTCCCGAGGAAGGTCGGCGTCAGACACACGCCGAGGCCGAGCAGAAGGAGCGGACGTCTGCCCCATCGGAGCGCGCAGACGAACGCGGCGATTACGAGACTGCCGGAGAGCAGGACCGACAACAGCCTCATGAACCAGATGACTCCGGGGGTGCTCGACACCAATGTGGGCAGGCCAGTGAAGACGAGATAGGCCGGGGGATAACGGCCCGTGTAGGTGAACGCTGTTCCGACGGATGCGTCGCCCTGAAGAGGCGGTGAGCAGTGTCCTGCGTTATCAACGATGTAGATGCACTCTGCGAGTTGCGCATGGCAATTTCCTGGACCGCCAGTGCTGAAGTAGCACAGGGTCTCGGTGTTGAGCATCCCAAAGGTCCTCGGGAGGAGCACCTTTTGTAACACCAGCGGGTGTCCGCTGGCGTCCGAGGAATGCTTGAACTTCAGATGCGAGTCAGCGACTGCTGCGACGACGTGTGAGCTTTCGTCGACGCCCGCACCAAGGGGCGTCGCCAGCAGCCAGGAACCCAGCATCATCGAAAGGCCGACGCCGAGGAGCACAACACGTTGCATCGGTGTTGCGAAGGGGCGACCAGATCTCACACTCACTGCCATCAAATCATCTTCCTCTTCGTCTGTGGCGACGATCGTTCGGCGGGCCGAACGAGGTCACTACTCCTTACGGAGTACTGACCGCTGGGTTCGTGGACCTGAGCGATGCGGATTGGCTCGGGCTTCAACCGCCTTTTGGCCAAGATCGGTGCGGTTGCCTCCGACATGGATCGCTCCGGGCCAGCCGTGGTGGTGATGAATACCGTCGGCGGTGGTCGCCAGCTTGAGGCCGACGTAGGAGTTCCGGTGTGGTTCGTGGACGAAGATCTGATCGACCATCCCGGTGTCGGCCCACCAGCGAATCGCACCGACTTGCTCGTCGGTGCGAACGGGCATGCTGAAGAATGTGGCGTTGGTAATCACCGTCCCATCGGGAAGGTGCGACGTGGCGAACGCGGCGAGGCTCATCTGGGGTCGCCCCATCGCCTCTGAGGGAACACCGACGAACCAGAGTGCTGGAGCTCCGGAGAACCCAGGCTCAGTGAGGATGACTCTGGTTCGACGGTTGTCGTCGAACCCTACGGTTCCGACAAGGTCACCACGTGGCCCATGAGGATCATCGGGCCCGACGTCAATGACGGTGCCATCAGGATGGTCATCATTGCGGTAGGCACGGGCTTCGAAGAGACGACCAGTGACAAGTGGTGAACGCTGATACCACACACCCATCGAGCGAGCTTCCTCGCTCGAATCGGTCACCGTTTGACGATGAAGTTCGCCGTAATGCCACCGCTTCTGGTCACCTGGGTCAACGCCCAGCACGGGAAGCCTTTGTCCGGAATTGAGATCGTTGTCACGAACACCTTCTGCTTGCTATCGAAGCGGAAGGAAACGGCGTTGAGGTTTTTATCTTTTTTGACCACATTCACGGAGCGCTCTTCCGAACGCCCGGTCGGGCACGAGACTTGGTCGATGAGGAGGTACATCACTTCCCGAGGGTCGCTGACGATGCAGTTATTCACCGTGTCGGTCACCCGGGCCTTGAGTTCCACGAACTGCCCCACGCTCACTTGATTGAACTTTGTCATCGAGATCGGATCAAAGAAGCCCTGGGCGACCTTGGTGCCCCCAAGGTCGGGGGCGCAGACTTCGAGGTTCGTCCGGGGGACTTCCTGGGTGTCGCCGCGGCTGCCCTTGCCGCCCTCATCACCGTGGGGCGCCTCTGAAGCACCAACGGCGTGGATGCCGCCGACCCCTGTCACGGCGGCCGAACCACCCACGACGAGTGACGCCAACGAAGCGCCAACGCGGCGAAGTGAAGAACGAGGTGATGTAGCGGTCATGGGGTCTCCCGTGTCGGAATGACCCACAACGTGGGCCTCTATCTCCTTTTGTAACACAGAAAGGGGTGTCACGCCGATGGCTGGCCCGTTTTCGCACGTCGCCTCGCCTGACCGAGTGAGACCTGCGTTTTTCACCCGAGCCCCCGTTGGACCCTCGAGGGATTAGCGGACTCCGAGGGCAGCGAGTACTGCTTTGGTTGGCTTGCCATCTGCGGTCACCGGGCTGGCGGAACCCTGGAGAGCGATTGATTCACCAGTGGCGGTGTTTCCGAGATAGAGCAAGGTGGTGAGACCGACTGAGCCTTTGGTGGCCAGCGTCGTCGAGCGATCAAGCACTTTGAGGACTTTCGTAGGCGTGATCGACGTTTCCGAGGTCGCCACGTACATGGTCTGATCGGGCCGAGGCCAGTCAAGGAGCTGAATGGTGTTCGTCGTCACTGCGACCAAGAGCACAGGTGTGAGTCCTTGTGCGACAGCGTTTTCTCGACGCTCGGTGTGCATGCCGTGAAGCATGCCGATCGTCCCGCCGACGTCCATGCCCGCTTGACCAAGGCCAACGGTGCCCCCGGCTAATCCACCCATGATCTCGCCCTTGAAGGAACTCTTCAGGATTGACCAGATCAATGCTCCGGTTTTGTCCTGCGGGGCCATCAGCGATGCAGCCAGAACTGTCTCACCCTCGCCGATTGTCGCTTGAGCTTTCGCGACGTACTCCTGGTCAAGGTGCGGGTTCGCTCGCTTTCGAAGCGAGACGAGAGCAAAGAGAACTCCGTAGACGGCGGCCACCAGCGCCAAGCCGGACCAATCACGGGAGAGGGCAAAGAACACTGGCATGCCCACAAGAAAGAGAATCCCCAGGGCAGTCTTGGACCGTGGCATGGCAAAAACCTACCAACGAAGGACGGGACCCAATCTGGCGTTCCTCAATTCCTTGATCACGACACCGAGGCGCTTGTGTGCGGATGACGGTGGGCCCACAGGAGCCATGTGCCACACGACACCACCGCGGCCACACCGCAGAGCACCAGCGGGGCCCGCGGCCCTTCATTCTCTGCCACCCACGTCATCAAAGGGGAGCCGATGGGGTAGGAACCCCAGAGCACCACGAACCAGAGGGCCATCACCCTCCCGCGCATCTCGGGTTGGCTCCACACCTGGAGAAGATCAGCACTCGACGAGACGAACCAGAAGGTCAGGACTCCGACGCCGGTGCTGATTCCAGCGGCCACGGCCAAGGTCGGAGACGCCGCTAAGACGAGCACAGAGACACCGAATAGAACACCGAGCCACCCCAGGCGTCTTAGATCGGGTGTTGATTTGCGGGCCGCCAAGAGGCTGCCGAAGCCACCACCCAATCCCCACGCGGCAAACAGGATCGCCACCCCCGCCGATTCCAACGAAAGGGCGCCTTTTGCCAGAACGGACAACGTGACAATGAAGTTGAAGCAAAAGATGCCCATGATTGCCAGCAAGATGAGGGTGACTCTGAGGTTTTGGTTCTCCCTGACGTGTCTGAGCCCCTCGCGCACCTGCCCGTGCTGGCGGGAAATATGGGCCACCGAGAACATCTCTGCTGGGCGGATCGCTGCCAGACAGGCAAGGGACACCAGGTAGGTGGCGGCATTCACGATGAAGCACGGACCGTAACCCACTGCGGCCAA
>JBAXAR010000088.1:0-8356 GCA_037142475.1 Actinomycetes bacterium | reverse complement strand
TGTTTCAAGAGCCGCGGTGGAGAGACGTGCCGAAAGATCACGCTGGGCGTATCGCTGGACGACATCTGCGGCCACGGGATTGCTCTGAATGCGCCATCCCGACGCCAACTCGACCAGGACAAAACCTCTGTTCTCGGTGATCAGTCGCTCTCGGATCGTTCGCAGGAGTTCAGCGGTCCTCTCCTCGCTCTCCCCCATCAAGTCTGCGAGCGCACTCGCGGGGACAGGCTCGAGGGCAACGGTGAGCACCGCCTCGACGCCACATGCCAGTTCGTCATCCGTCATAGTCATCGACCTCCAATGAGCCGGAAAGAATTGATTCCTCGTCGGGCTCGTCGCCCAGCCAAGCGATCTGCAGATCGCCGAATGTGTGCCCCTGTCCGAGAGAAACGCGTCCGAGCTTGCAGAGCTCAAGGAGAGCGAGGAAATGGACGATGACTTCGATTCGTTCGGTGAGACCCGCTACCAATTGTCGGAAACTCGTTGCACCCCGTCGAGGAAGGTCGCGAGCCAGCGAAGCGACAGTCGAGGCGACGGTCACCGAGTCGATGGTCACATGGCTCAGGTCGACCTGAGCGGTGGGGCGCTCTTCGGTTGCTCGTTCGTAAGCCGCGGCGAGACGCTCTGGGGTCACACCGGCGAGGAGATCGGGTGGCCGGACCACGAAGCCGTCCTCGAGGCCGGCCACTCGCGCCGCCGACCGGGCGGCAGCCTCGAAGAGGCCGACGAAGAGGTCAGCGGCTGCTGAGTAGGCGCGCAACTCAAGGAGCCGGGCGAGCAGAAGGTCGCGCTCTTCCCATCCCACCAACTCCTCGTCCGATTCCACCTCATCGGGTCCGGGCAGAAGCCGGCGACTCTTGATCTCCAGAAGGATCGCGGCGACAAGAAGGAAGTCACTGAGTTGTTCGAGCGGCACATCGCCTCTGGCGTGAAGCACCTCTTTGATAAAGGCATCGACGACGGGAGCTAGTTCGATCTCAAGAATGTCCACCTCGTGAGATGACACCAGATGCAGCAGCAACTCCACGGGTCCGCTGAACACAGGGGTGGCGACGACGAAGCTCACACGATGAGACTACAGAAGGCCGTGGCACCGGGTCATCGTCAGGCCGTGGACCATCGTCTTCTACGATGATCGGCATGGCAACGGTCCTCTCTGGAATCCAACCTTCTGGCGATCTGCACCTCGGGAATTACTTCGGTGCGGTGCGCAACTGGGTCGCCGAGCAAGAGCGGGCCGATGCGTACTACTGCATTGTTGATCTCCACGCCCTCACCTTGTCCATCGATCCTGCCGTGCTTCGTCGTCAGACCGTGGAGGCGGCCTGCGTCCTGCTCGCCGCTGGGCTCGATCCCAAGCGCTGCACACTGTTTGTCCAGAGCCACGTTCCTGCACACCAGCAGTTGACATGGCTCCTTGAATGCACCGCCACCATGGGTGAGCTTCGGCGAATGACGCAATTCAAGGACAAGGGTGGCGGCCAAGAGTCCGTCAGGGTGGGGCTTTTCACCTATCCCGTTCTAATGGCGGCGGACATCTTGCTCTATGACGCTGACGAAGTCCCGGTCGGCGCGGATCAGCGGCAGCATCTCGAACTCACTCGAGAGATCGCCCAGCGGTTCAACCACCACTACGGCGAGATCTTCACGGTTCCTACCGCCACCATCCCGGCAGTGGCCGCTCGGGTGATGGACCTTCAGCACCCTGAACGCAAGATGTCCAAGTCGGTAGGTTCACCACTTGGAACTGTCGGGATCCTCGATGCCCCGGCTGAGATTGAACGCAAGGTCAAAAAAGCGGTCACCGATACTGACGGTGAGGTTCGCTATGACCCGGAGGGCAAGCCTGGCTTAGCCAATCTCCTGAGCCTCCTCGGCGCAGCGACGGCATCCGCCCCTGGCGATCTCGCTGAGCGCTATGAACGGTACGGGGATCTCAAGCGTGACGTTGCTGAGGCTCTTATTGAAGCGCTGAAACCACTTCAGGAGCGCTACGCCGCCTTCAGCGAAGACCTCGGTGAGGTTGAGCGCACCCTCTCTGCGGGAGCGACTCAGGCTGCCCAGGTTGCCGAGGCGACCTATCGCAGGGCGGCGGACGCCGTGGGTCTCCTCGCTCCGATGGCCTGACCCGTCGTTCTGGGCAAGATCCGGACTTCGAGCCTGCTGAACGTCCTCGGTGATCTGAGAAACCGATGCCTGACCGGATCGCCCAGCGAACCTCGTGACGAGAGCGACGACGAGGACGGGGCCTCTGGTGGGTTCTCCTAGAGCCCGAGGATTGAGCCCCATAGGTTGGAGAGGGCAATCGTCACGGAGTTCACAATCCCGAAGTGCAGCGAGACGTCAATGAAAATCACCCCGATGAAACCGGCCAGCAGATAGGGCCGAACCTTCAGGTATCGAGGCCACGCTCGGGTCGGAAGGAACCTCTCAAGTACCACGCAGCCATCGAGTGGTGGTATCGGAATCAGGTTCACTAGGCCAATCCACAGATTCGCCAGGCCAAAGAAATAGGCAACCGTTGCCAGAAGTGGCCTACCGGCCTCGAGGCTGGAACCTTGGGCTGCACTGAAGATGAGAGCAGCGGGAATCAGCATCAGGAGGCTGACGACGACACCCGTCAGGGCCACAAGAACTGGGATATCTCGCCGCCATCGCAAACCCGTGGCAGGAGTGACCGATCGCCGGGCCCAGCCGAACAGACCGACGCCGCCGAGCAGGAGGAGTGCGGGAACAAGAAGGGTGCCGATTGGGTCGATGGTGGCTCGAAGCGAGAGCGAGGGGTGACCACTGGCCCCTGACGCGCGATCGACGAGCAGTCGGCTAGCGATTCGCTTCGCCAATTCATGGAGGAGAACGGCTGGGATCAGAACCACATAGGCGATGGTCTCATTGCGTGAGATTCGCCCGGTGGCAATAAGGGCAACCACCAAAGCCCCACCGAGAGCGGCGATGACTGCTTGACGGGATCGAAGCATGGGCCCTGTCGGCACGGCCGAGAAGTGCTGCGGCCGTCAGGCTGCAGTGGCGCAGGCAATACAGCGATGCGCCATGGGCATGGCCTCGAGGCGAGCCTGGGGGATCACCGCGCCGCAGCGATCGCAGACACCGTAGGTGCCTGCATCGATACGAATGAGTGCTGCCTCAATGTCGCTCAAGGCATCCTTGAGTTCACCGGCCAGGGCCTCTGCTTCGCCTCGCTCGGCAGTCACCTGGGAGGTGTCGGCGAAGTTGGCGTCGTAGTTCAGGCCACCATCGTCTCCGAACCCCAGCTCGACCAGTTCCGAGCGCAGACGCAATCGTTCTGCCTCGAGTTCAGCCTTGGCTGCGTGAAGTTCGCTCGGTGTGACCATCGCAACAGCCTAGATGGTCTGGGCCGCTTGATCTCACTCACCCCGGGCTCGAGGGTGGGCATCTCGGTAGGCCCGGACAAGGTGCTCGGTCGTCACCTTGGTGTAGAGCTGAGTTGTCGCTACGGACGCGTGCCCCAGAAGTTCTTGGACGACTCGGACGTCGGCGCCGTGGGCCAGCATGTGCGTGGCGCACGAGTGCCGCAGAATGTGGGGACTCACCGCCGTGGTGAGTCCAGCCCTCCTGGCCCTGGTTGAGACCATGAGGTGGATCCCTTGCCGGGTGATCCTGCGTCCCTTGGTGTTCACGAAGACTGCTCCGTCGGCTGCCCGACCGTCACTGGAATTGACGAGTCGGTCGCGTCCTTCGTGGCTAAGCCACCGTGCGAGTGCTGCTTGAGTTGCCCGACCGACGGGAACGAGTCGCTCCTTGTCTCCCTTGCCGCGGACCCGCAGGAGGCCTTCGTCGTAGGCGAGAGCGTCGAGATCAAGGTCGACGGCCTCAGTGACTCGGGCCCCAGTGCCATAGAGCAGCTCGAGTATGGCTCGATCTCGAAGCGACAATGGATCGTCGCCATTCACGCCGTCGATCAACGCCGCCACCTGATCCTCGCGGAGCGCCTTGGGGAGGCGGGAGGGAATTCGTACGGATGCGATCCGACTACTTGGATCTGTTGTGGCGTGACCCTCATCGACCAGGAATTGGTAGAGGCCCCTGATGGACGATCGAGATCGAGCGACGGAAGCGGCGGCGAGTCCTCGGGCCCTCAGATGTTCAAGGTAGGAGTCAATCTCGGCTGGTGTCGCGCTTGGCACCGAAACCCGGTTGGCGACGAGATACGCATCGAAGGCCACCAGGTCGGAGCGGTAACTGCGGATTGTCTTGGGGGACCGTCCACGCTCGACGAGAAGGAAGTCCAAGAAGCGCTCGATCTCGGTCTCGCGAGGGCGCTCAGAGCCCATAGGCACGAGCGGCCATGAGAAGACCGAAGGCAGCCGTTCCCTCGAGAATCTGTCCCGAACCAACCATGGCTACCGCTTCGGCGAGATCCACAAGATGGACAGTGGAGTCGATTTCTTCGGGACCTGCCGGCGCTCGCCCAATCTCCTTCAGCGAGGTGGCAAGGAAGACCACGGTCTTTTGATTGCAGTAGCCGGAGGAGTTGTAGAACGAACCCAGTTCGGTCACTACTGCCGGCTCGAAGCCGGTTTCCTCGATGAGCTCCCGAATAGCCGTGGCTTGTAATTCTTCGCCGAGGACGTCACAGGTTCCCGCCGGAATCTCTAGTTGTCGCTGTCCGATTGAGGCTCGGTACTGCTCAAGGAGAACCACCCTGTTCTGGTCGTCGACGGCGACGATAGCGACGGCACCGGGATGCACCACGATTTCCCGAGTGAACGCGACTCCGTCAGCGGAGAGGTGTCGTCGCTCCACATCAAAGACAAAGCCGGAGAACAGCGTTTCGGCCCGAACGTGTTCGAACTCGGTCATAGCGTGATGCCTACGTGACTGCGTCGAGGCTGATCAGGTGGGGGTCTCGCCCCTCGGCACGGCTCAGAGCCGCTTCGATAAGGCCGGTGAAGAGCGGGTGCGGGCGGTCGGGTCGCGACTTGAACTCTGGATGCGCTTGAGTCCCGACGAAGAATGGGTGATCAACCCTCTCGATGAATTCGACGAGCCGACCATCCGGAGAGTTCCCTGAGCAGACCAAACCGGCTTCCTCAAGACGAGTCCGGAAGCGGCTGTTGAACTCATAGCGGTGACGGTGGCGCTCGGAGGCAACTACTGCCCCGTAAAGTGATGCGACCTTGGTGCCCGGAGTAAGCATGGCGGGATAGGCGCCGAGTCGCATGGTGCCCCCGAGGTCCGAGACATCTGCCTGGTCCGCCATGAGGTCAATGACTGGGCTCGGCGTCAATCGGTCGAATTCCGTGGAGTTCGCACCCTCAAGGCCTGCGGTATTTCTGGCGGTCTCAACCACCATGACCTGCATGCCGAGGCAGATGCCGAGGAGTGGGATCGAGTGTTCGCGGGCAATGTGGGCCGCGGCGATCATTCCCTCGATACCGCGCTCGCCGAAGCCGCCGGGGATCACGATCCCGTCGAGCTTGGTGAGGCGATCCTCCCTGATCTCCCCCGGGACCTTCTCGGCGTCGATCCAGTCAAACTCGATGCGTGAGCCAAAGTGGAAACCTGAATGTCGGAGCGCCTCGACGATCGAGAGGTACGAGTCCGACATGGTCACGTACTTACCGACAATCCCGATTCGTACAGAACGGTCGAGGTTTTCGACACGGTTGACGAGAGCTTCCCATCCAGAAAGGTCAATGGGTCGCTGGCTGATGTCCAATTGCAGGGTGTCGCAGACGATCCTATCGAGGCCTTCTTCATACATCACGAGGGGGATCTCGTAGATGCTCGGAGCATCGATGGCGGAAATCACTGCCTCGATGGGCACGTCACACAGAAGGGAGATCTTGCGTTTCAGCGACTCCGAGATGGGCTGGTCACTCCGACAGACAATGACGTCGGGCTGGATACCCCGACTTCGCAACTCGGTCACCGAGTGCTGCGTGGGCTTGGTCTTTTGCTCTCCCGACGGGGCGAGATAGGGCACCAACGTCAGGTGGACGTAGCAGACGTTGTCGCGACCAACATCTCGACGGAACTGGCGGATCGCCTCGACGAACGGGACGATCTCGATGTCTCCGACGGTGCCACCGATCTCGACGATGACGACGTCGAGGTCATCAGTGGCGAGGCGCTTGATGCGCTCCTTGATCTCATCGGTGACATGCGGAATGACCTGAACGGTCTTGCCGAGATAGTCGCCCCGTCGCTCCTTGGCAATCACAGACGAATAGATCGATCCAGTCGTTGTGTTGGAGTTCCGATTGAGGCTCTCATCAATGAACCGTTCGTAGTGACCGAGATCGAGATCGGTCTCCCCGCCATCGTCGGTCACGAAGACCTCGCCATGCTCCCCCGGGTTCATTGTCCCTGGATCCACATTGATATAGGGATCGAGTTTGCACATCGTGATTCGAAGCCCACGAAGCTTCAAGAGACGCCCAAGCGATGAGGCGGTGAGTCCTTTGCCGAGCGAACTCGAGACTCCGCCGGTCACAAAGATGTACTTGCTCACTTCATGTCTCTCATCCCAGGGTTCTTCACTGGAACCTCAGGTTAGACCAATCGGCCGGGCGCCACAGATCCTCCAGCGGAGCTCAGAAGTTCACTGGCATGTTGCCGAGCAGCTGGGCTCTCGGGATGGCCGGAAAGCATGCGCGCGATCTCACCAATTCGCTCCTCGCCCTCCACGAGTCTCGCCGATGCGTGGGTCGTCGAGCCTTGGTCGACCTTCGCCACCACAATCTGGCGGGCTGCTTGTGCTGCGACCTGAGCCAAGTGCGTCACGACGAGGACTTGCCCCGCCGATGAAACCTCACGAAGAGCGAGAGCCAGGGTGTTGGCAGCAGCACCGCCGATCCCGGCATCGACCTCGTCGAAGACCATCGACGAGGGTCCGCCCGGCTGGATGAGTCGGATTGCAAGCATGAGTCGGGCCAACTCTCCTCCGGAGGCCACCTTGGCCACGGGTTGCGGCGCATGGCCCCGGTTTGCGCTGAACCGGAGTTCGACGTCGTCGCCTCCGGCCCCGGTGACATCGATCTGGATTTCGGCCCCTCCGAGGGCGAGGAGCCCAAGTTGTGAACGCAACGCGGCGGCCATGAGCGGGGCTTGGGTCTGACGCGCCTGGTCCATTGCTTGTTCCTCGTTATCGAGCCGAACTGTTGCGACCTCAAGGCGCGCCGCCAGAGAACTTCGAGCGTCGAGCGATCCGTGGAGGAGATCGAGTGCATTAGCGATACGGGAACGCTCTGCGATGACTTCAGTCAAACTCGGCCCGTAGCGGCGGACGAGATCATGAAGGAGTCGCAGCCGGTCGTTGACCGCATCGAGGCGCATCGGGTCCTCCTCGATTCGCTCTGCTGCGCTCCGGAGGGTTGTGCTGAGATCATCGAGCATCGCTTCGGCATCACCGAGGATCTCGGACACATCACGGAGCGATGTGAAGCCCTCAAGAGCAGCGCCGACGGTGGCGACTGCGTCTCTGGGCGACTCGCCACCCTCACCGTCGATAACGGCGAGGCCACGAAGGATCGAACCTCGAAGCGACTCAGCCGCAGAGAGTGTTTTGGCCTCCTCAAGGAGATTTTCAAGTTCCCCGGGATCCCTGAGGCCAGCCCGATCGATCTCATCGAGTTGATGCTCGAGGACGGCGAGTTCGCGCTGGATGGACGCATCATCTCCACCAAGACGGTGTTGCTCGGTGAGGAGGTCGTGCAGGTGGCGCCGGGCCTCGGCGAGGCCGGTCGGATCGAGCCGCCCAAATCCATCGAGGGCTCGCCTGATCGCCCCTGGCCCCAGAAGTGAATGGTGCTCATGCTGACCGTGAATGTCGCAGAGCCCGATGGAGCGATCGGCGAGTGCCGCCACCGATGCCATGCGACCATCAATCCATGCCCGAGAACGACCGTCGGATGGGATCTCGCGCGCCACGATGACTTCGGTCCCGTCATCGTCGATGAACGTCGCTTCGATCAGCGCTGAGCGATCGGAATGGACGAGTCCTCGTTTCGTGCGACCACCGAGGACGAGGTCAAGGGCATCGACGAGAAGGGTCTTGCCTGCACCGGTCTCGCCTGTCAGAGCGGTGAGGCCAGGACCGAATGAGATGGTCGAGTCATCAATGACGCCGAGACCGACAACATGAAGCTCACGCAGCACGGTGCTATTCGTGCCCCTGGCGAAGACTCTCTCGAAGCCTGCGCCCGATACCTCGCTCGGCGAGCGTGACAACCTTGAGCCACCGCTCGTCTCGCCAGCATCGAATCTGCTGGCCGGGCGCCAGGGTTCGGATCGTGACGCCATCGATGACGCAGACGGCGGAACGATCGCCGACGACGTCCAGGGTCACTTCCTGATTCCCAGCGAGCACCAC
>JBAXAR010000087.1:0-8505 GCA_037142475.1 Actinomycetes bacterium | reverse complement strand
CGCTTAGCGGAAGGCCTCGGCTCCCACGAAGAGACCCGTCAGGTCGAAGGGAAGCCTGGTGGGGAGGGTGACAATCGCCTGAGGGGCGCCAAGGAATCGGGTGCCGTCCAAAATGAGCACCGTGGTCAATGATGACGTGCGGTCGAAGCAGGGGACAATGATCCATCCTTCTTCGTCACTGCGACCCTCGGGATCTCGAGCGAACAAAGGCCGAGACGCCACGAGCTCAGCAGGGAGCTCGCGTCGTTGAGCAACCCCACTCGTTGAGTTGTAGCGAACGAGCATCGATCCATCGGCGGTCGCGGCATAGTGGTGTCGACGATGCTCCATGAGTTCAGCCGCATCACTCGATGCTCCATCGATCACAAGATCATCGAGTTGATCAAGGGTGACAGACCGCCTTGACCCATCGACCGTGAGCTTCTCCAGGGACCCAACCCGGCGGTGGGGTCGCCACGACGGATCATCGCTTCGCTCTGGCACCGATCGGACGACCACCAGTTCGGCGCCGTCGGCGGTGTCGCGCATCTCGAGCACATCGCCGATGTGTCCTGGGGAGCTGGCACACCAGGTGATTTCCGAACCTGGTCGACCACGAGGGAGCAGACCAACGGCTGGTCGGCGGTCCGGATCGAAGGTGATGTCGCTGCGGACATCGTCGTCTCCTTGGGGCACGTGGCCCAGCAGGCTGGATTCCGCGACGGCGATGGTGGAACGGGTCGCACCGAGACCCGGAGTTGCTCCGGTTGCTCCCAGCGGGAGCGCCGTGGTCACCGTGAGGACTCCTTGGCCGCTCACCTCGTGAAGCCGAACGTGTGGTGGACCCTCAGGGTCAAGGCCGAGGAACGCCGCCCCTCCGGTTTCAGGATCCACCACGGTCGCGGTTCCCATGGGGGTGGTCAACATGGTGTCGAAGTCCTCGACGCAGGCGGTGGCAAGACCAGTCGTGATCCGGTAACCGAGGCCTTTCCCGTCGAGGGCAATGATTCGATTGGCGATCCTGACAAGTGTCGTATTCGCGGTCGGTCCGGCTGCGGCGAGTGGCCCCTGTGGCGCCCGTAGGCCAAGCCTTTCGACCATCGAGCGAGTGGCGATGAAGCGAGAGCGGACCGATCGCACCTCTCCATCAGTGATCGACAGAGCGTGGACCATGCCGTCGCCATCGGCTGGGTCGTAGGTCTCCGGGTCGTCGATGATGGCGGGGTTGGGTCCGACCCACATCACGATTCCCTCGAGGCCCGGAGGGATCACACCGGTGACGCCGAAGGGCCCAGTCTCGAAGGACTCAGCGCGTACCGGAGCTCTAAAACCGGTCAAAAGAGCCCGCGAGGTGGGCGGGATCTCGGGGAGCTCGATCATCTGCTCGGGAGTGGCCACGCTCGGAGGCTACCCGCCTTCGCCCAGGGCCACCGCTGCCCTGTGGCAGGCTCTGGAGCGATGGTGACGACGTCAGAAGACCTGCGAGCACGTGGCCTGGTCCATCAGGTCACCGATGAGGGGCTGTTCGATCAGCTCGATGCGGGGGGCGTCACGCTCTACGCAGGCTTTGATCCGACCGCCGACAGCCTGCACGTCGGGCACCTGCTTCAAGTCTGCACACTGCGCCGACTCCAGATCGGGGGGAATCGCCCGATTGCCCTGGCAGGTGGCGGCACGGGCATGATCGGCGATCCGGGTGGCAAGTCCGAGGAGCGCCCGCTGCTGAGCCTCGACGAGATCGCCTCAAATGTCGCATCGATTCGCGGTCAGCTCTCTCGTTTTCTTGATTTCGATGAGTCAGCCGGTCGATCCCAGGCTCTTCTCCTCGACAATGCGGCGTGGCTCGGGGAACTCTCGCTTCTCGAGTTCCTCCGTGACACCGGGAAGCACTTCACGGTGAATCAGATGGTGGCCAAAGAGTCCGTCAAGTCCCGGCTCGAGCGCCCTGATCAGGGAATCTCGTTCACTGAGTTCTCCTACATGCTCCTGCAGGCCTATGACTTCGCTCGGTTGCATGAGGATCACGGTTGCACGCTCCAAGTCGGCGGCTCCGATCAGTGGGGCAACATCACCATGGGGATCGAGCTCGTCCGCAAGCGCACCGGAGCCCATGCGTTCGGCCTGACGTCACCGCTCGTGACCAAGGCTGACGGGACCAAGTTCGGAAAATCTGAAGGTGGAACTGACCGCGTGTGGCTTGATGCGGCACGAACGAGCCCGTATCGCTTGTACCAATTCCTTCTTCAGGCCGAAGACGCCGTCGTCGGTTCCTACCTCCGCTTCTTCACCTTCTTGGATCTCGAGGAAATCGATGTCCTCGATCGGCAGACCGCCGAAGAACCGCACCTCAGGGCTTCTCAGCGAGCCTTGGCGGCGAGTGTGATTGATCTCGTCCACGGTGAAGCGGAACGCAAGCGAGCCGAAGAGGCTTCTCGAGCGCTCTTTAGCGGAGCAGTGGCGTCGCTCGACGAGGCGACCCTCCTCGACGTGGCTTCCGAGGTGCCATCAACCGTGCTGTCGGCAGAAGGACTTGCTGGGAGACCCCTGGTGATCGACGTGGTGGCCGGAACTGACCTTGTGGCGTCGAAGGGTGAGGCGAGACGAGCGATTGAGCAGGGGGGGATCTTTGTCAATGACGTTCCCCGTCTCGGACTCGATGCAACCCTGGGGCCCGATGACCTCCTCCATGGTCGCTACCTTGTGCTCCGAAAAGGGAAGCGCAGCTACCACCTGATCTCCGTCCAATGAATCGGAGAACAGCCACGGGGCTTGTTGTTCTCGGACTTCTCATCACCGGGTGCTCGAGCCAAGATCAGGCTGGATCGGCGCGCGAGCGCTTCCGGAGCTGGGAGACAGGGACCGGGCTTGGCGCCAGCATCGCCACCATCCGCCAGACCACAGGCACCGCGGCCTCTGTCCTCAATCGAACTGGTGCTCCCAATGAAGCGCATACCGTCTGTGCGTCGCTTCTGCTCGACGTCCAGAAAGCGAATGACAATCTCCCCGGGCCTGACGCCACCCTCACGACGCTTCTTGGGAAGGCCTACAACGCCCTTGGAGCGGCCGCGAACGCCTGCTACGACGCTCCCACGAAACCCTCGAGCGTGGCTCTCTTCGCTGCGAAACGGCACGAGGGCATCGCACTGCTTGCTCAGGCCGAGGCCCGGTCTGTGGCGATTCTTGGAGGACCACTCTCAACCGAGACCACTGTCGTGGTCCCAGGACAGTGATGAAGCCACCTCTCGATGATGTGGTGGCCCGCCGTGTCCTGTGGAGTCTCCCCACCGGTCTGTACCTCCTGGGCTCGACGGGGGATCCTGACTCCGGGCCATGGAACCTCATGACGCTCAATCTCGCGACCCAGGTGGCGACCTCGCCTCGAGTGGTGGCATTCAGTGTGGAACACGGATCGCGAACCGAATCGTTGCTTGATGCCACTGGTGTCGCATCTCTGTCGATTCTCCGACGTGAGGATCGAGGGATCGTCCGGCGCTTCGTCAAGCCGGTCGAAGATGTCACGCTGGACGAGTCAGGCCGACCCGTGGCCATGGCTGGCCATGCTGTGGCGATCAGCGGTCTCGGGACACCAGTGCTCGGCGCCGCTGCGGCGTGGATGGATCTGGTCGTCAACTCGACCGTGGACTTCGAGAGCCATCGCCTCTATCTTGCCGAAGTCGTCGGAGCAGGTGCTTCCGAGGAGGTACTCGCTGGTCCAGCCTCGGAGCGATCCGTCGAGCTCCTGCGCATGGAGGACACGAGGATGAACTACGGGGGCTAGGAATTCGGTGTCAGTCCTGAGCCTCTGGGCGAGGGCGAAGATCGATCTCCAGCGTTAAGACTCCGTCGATAAGAGTGGCGTTGGCGTCGGCGATCATGGCGTAATCCATGAAGTCCTGCTGGGCTCGGTCCATCCAGGCCTTGCGCTCCGGCCCCTCGATCGGAGGCATGGCGCGCTCGCGAACCGCCGATGCTCGCTCGGCGAATCTGGTGATCATGGCCTCTGGGTCAAACGTGTTGCTCATGGTGGACCTCCTGAATCGGATGGTAGTGGCAGCGGGTCGCTCCGTCGGGGGTCGGGCTTGGCGGTAGAGTGAGCAGATCAGGTGGGGAAGCATCCGTCTGTCGCTGCGCAGCAGGGGCAGGGCTGCCCGCTTGCATCGTCAGGCCGCCGTGGCCTGCGTCGCAGGTGGATCGGTAGGGTGCATGTCCCCTTCGGGGAGCGAGGAGTGGTCGTGAAGAAGGGTCGACACCGCAGATTCGAAGAGGCGCGCAGCCTCAAGCGGTCCTTTGGGCCAGAAGCCAAGACGTGCCCAGAGTGCGGAGCGGAGCCTGAGGACACTCACGCCGCGTGGTGCCTCGCTGAAGAGGACGACTACGACCGCATTCTCGGAGAAACCCCTTCGCCATCAGGTGACGACCACGATCCCCTTGACGACGAACTGGTCTGACGACGTCGAGAGGCCACTCGCTCCCTGATCGACTTCACCCCTAGGGGGTTTTGAAGCGAACCACGGGGTGTGGGAGGGGGACGCCTTGCTTGGAGGAGGCGGCGCGCTCGTCCACAAAGGCCACCAGTCGGGCGTAGGTCCGTGCACCCACCATTTCGACGAGTTCGTCTCGCATCGAATCAAGGACGCGAGAGCGGCCACGGTGGGCCGTTGGGTCCTCGGAGCACCACCAATGAAACTCCTCGCCACCTTCTCCCCAGTGGCGTCGCTCCCATTGCCCAATCGAGGTGACGACATGGTCGTCGGCGATCACTTCGTCTTCTCGGCGGAGGGGTAGCTGCCAGCAGACTTCAGGCTTCCAGCCGATGTAACTCTGATCTCGGCGAAGCGCAGCAGTGTGGAACGCGCATCCGGGACCAGCGCTGAAGCCGGGCCGGTTGAGAAAAACACAGGCGTCGTCGATCAGCACGGTCACCAGCTCGCCGTCGTCGCTAGTGGTCACGAGCTCGTCAGGAGCGATGCTCCGGAACTGCCACTCGTCATCGGTCAGCTCCGATGCACGGCTCACTACTCGTGCTGCATCTTCCTCGTCGATGAGGTGGGCTCCGTAACTACAACAGCCTTGGACCAGTTCTGGGGTCGGGCCAGTCAACACCCCCTGGCAGCCGTCTCCAAAGATGCATTCCCAACTGCTCTCGAGGAATGTCAGGTCGAATCGCCAGGTGCGCTCCTCCTCCTCATCTTCGAAGCTGACCCATTCGCGTGCATCGTGAGGAGAAGAGACCACACCGCAGACGCTAGTGCCCCGTGCCACAAGCGCCCGCTGACCTCTAGACTGATGCGCATGGCACAGACCACTGAAACATTCGTTAGCGACGTCGTCGTCTCGATCACCGAACCGGCAGCGAAGGTCGTGAGTGACGCGCTTGCCCAGGAGGCGAATTCCTCAGAGCTTGCACTCTGGCTTGAGGTGCGCGGTGTCGAGGGCGGAAAGTTCACCTACGACCTCTACTTCCAGGCCCACAACGATGCGGGTGACGATGACGCCGTCTACGTCGACGGCGAGGTGACCGTTGTGGTCCCGGCGCAGAGCATTGAGCGCCTTCGTGGCGGACGCCTTGAGTTTTCCGAGGATGACGGCGGCGGCCTCGTGATGGTTAACCCGAACACCCCGACCCCCGCTGAGGTTGCTCCCGGCGTGCCCGAGGCGATCATCGCTCAGGGACTCGAAGGCCCCTTGGCTGTTCGAGCGATTGCCGCGTTGGAGTCGGAGGTCAATCCCTCCATCGCTGGGCACGGTGGCCGCGCCGACCTGGTGGCGATGGACGAGGAGAACGGGGTGGCGTACCTAGCGCTCTCCGGAGGTTGTCAGGGATGTGCGATGTCACGAATGACTCTGACGCAGGGCATTGAAGTGACCCTTCGTGATCAGTTGCCTGAACTGACCGAGATCATTGACGTCACCGACCACGCGGTCGGCGAGAATCCCTTCTACGCCAACTGACCGGCATCGCAGGTCACGGCCAGTGGTCGTGGTCCGCGTAGGCTGCACTTCATGTTGCGCTTCTTGACCGCAGGAGAATCTCACGGGCAGGCGCTCGTCGTCATTGTCGAAGGGCTCCCCGCCGGGCTCAGGGTGACCGAGAAGCAGGTCCAAGACGAGTTGGCCCGTCGTCGTCTGGGTTTCGGACGTGGACCTCGCATGCGGTTCGAAGTCGATGAGATCGCCCTTTTGAGCGGTATCCGCCATGGACGGACCTTGGGTTCTCCCGTGGCCATAGAAATCCGAAACACGGAATGGCCGAAATGGACTGAGGAGATGTCCCCTCATCCAGGAGCCCCTTCGGGGGTCCTGTCGACTCCTCGACCAGGTCATGCCGATCTTGTTGGGATGCAGAAGTATGGCTTCGACGACGCACGAGACGTCCTCGAGCGAGCGTCGGCACGAGAGACGGCGGCGCGAGTTGCCGCTGGCGCCCTGGCCAAGGCGCTGCTTGCCGAGATCGGAACCACCGTTCTCAGCCACACAGTCCGATTGGGTGATCAGGCGTCCGATGGGTTGGCACGTCCCGAGGCTGGGGATCTTGAGCGCATCGACGCCGATGAGGTCCGTTGTCTCGAGCCTGAAGCATCGGGCCGGATGATTGCGGCGATCAAGGCTGCGGCCAAAGCCGGAGACTCGCTTGGCGGGATCTCTGAGGTTCTCGGTTTTGGCGTTCCTCTGGGTCTGGGGAGCCACGTGCACTGGGATCGGAAGATCGACGGGATGCTCGCCCAGGCCATCATGAGTATCCAAGCCGTCAAGGGTGTGGAGCTGGGCCAAGCCTTCGAGCAGGCGACGCAGCCTGGATCAGTGGCGCACGATGCGATCACCTTCGATGCAGAGGACACCGCATCAGGTGGATTCGTTCGTACGACTGCTCGGGCTGGCGGCATCGAAGGTGGGATGACGACGGGTGGCCTCCTCGCTATCCGCGCTGCGATGAAGCCCCTCGCCACCTTGAACCGCCCGGTCCTCGAGACGGTCGATGTGGCCACCAAGGAATCGACCGTCTCATTCAAGGAGCGGACCGATGTCACCGCGGTCCCGGCGATGGGCGTGGTGGCCGAGGCGATGGTGGCGCTGGTCCTCGCAACCGAGTCGCTCCGAAAGTTCGGCGGCGACTCAGTCGCCGAGTTCACCCGGAACCACCAGTCCTTCGTCGCTCATCTTGGGGAGACGCCGTCTGCCGCCATCTCGACGTGATGGTGGACCGCCCCGTGGTGCTGGTTGGCCTGATGGGGTCGGGCAAATCTTCGGCGGCATCCTGTCTGGCCCGGAGAACCACGGCAAAGGTTCTCGACACTGACCGCATGGTGGAAAAGGCTGAGGGCCGATCCGTCGCTTCTCTTTTTCACGACGAGGGCGAGGCCGCCTTTCGTCTGCTTGAGGTCGCAGCCCTCGACCAAGCACTCTCGACACCCGCCCCCGTCATCATTGCCGCAGGCGGTGGCATCATCACCACGCCGGAAGCTCGGTCAATGTTGCGTGAGCGAGCCATCGTGATCCATCTCGCCGTGAGTCCTGAGGTGGCGGCCGCTCGAGTGGGACACAATCCCTCGCGCCCCCTCCTCGCTGGTGACCCCCTTGGCAAGCTCACCTCATTGCATGCTGATCGAAAGAGCCTCTACGACGAAGTGGCTGATCACACGATCGTGGTTGACGAGCTTTCACCCGACGAAATCGCGAAAGCAGTCCAAGCGATCGTCGAGGGCGCTTGATGCGCAGGATCAACGTTGCGGTCGAGCCCCGCCCCTATGACGTCGTGGTGGGTCCGGGAGCGCGAGCCGGCCTTGCAGTCGAAATTGCCCACGTTGCCGGCGAGGCACATCGAGCAGTGATCGTGACGCAACAGCCACTCGTCGAGGCGCGATGGTTGGAAGATTTGGATCCAGGGATTGCCTTCGACACGGTGCTGATCGGCGATGGCGAAGACGCCAAGTCGCTGGCCACCATTGAGATGCTGTGCCGACGCTTCGTCGAGTTGGAAATCTCACGCCAGGATCTCGTGATCGCCGTCGGTGGGGGACTCGTCAGCGACGTTGCTGGCTTCGCTGCAGCGTCGTACCACCGAGGAATCCGATATGCCACCGTGGCCACCACCCTGCTCTCGCAGGTTGATGCCGCGATCGGCGGAAAGACCGGCGTGAACCTCCCTGAAGGTAAAAACCTCGTCGGCGCCTTCTGGCAGCCCTCGTTCGTGCTCGCCGACACCGAGATCCTCGGGACGCTCCCACCTGGCGAGTGGGCGTGCGGTCGGGGAGAGATGGCGAAATACGCGTTTCTTGGGAACGAGGACCCGTCTGCGGCGATTCTCTCCGAAGACATCGAGGACCAGGTCGCTCGATGCGCTTCGATCAAGGCTGAGGTCGTGGCAGCCGACGAGCGCGAAGGCGGTCGGCGCATGATTCTCAACTACGGCCACACCCTCGCCCACGCCATCGAAGCAGTGGGTCTTGAGCGGCGTCGAGAGGGAATTGACGGACGAGTGACGCAGCTTCGCCACGGTGAGGCGGTTGCCATCGGACTCATCTACGC
>JBAXAR010000086.1:0-8530 GCA_037142475.1 Actinomycetes bacterium | reverse complement strand
GTTCTTGTCTTCTCTCTGATGAGGTGTTGGTGGACCGCAGCGGTGAGCAGGAGCGACGGGATGGGTGCGAGGGCGTCGGTCGAGTTCCTGTCGGAGAGAACGATGATGTTGGCACCCTCTGCGATACCCGCTGAGATTGAGGCACAGATCGCATCGAGCGCCTCAGCCAAGAGTGCTCCGGGTGACTCGCCGTTCTTCGGTGCGCGGAACAGGCCATCGACGGCGAAGGCCTTGAAGCCTGGGCTTTCGCCATGCTCGTTGACGTAGAGGAGCTTGGCGAGTTCGTCGCGATCGATGACGGGGTTCGGGACCACGATCTGGCGGCAGCTCGCGGCAGAGGGATCGAGAAGGTTTCCTTCGGGGCCAACGGTGCCAGAGAGAGCGGTCACCAGTTCTTCGCGGATGGCATCGAGTGGTGGGTTGGTGACCTGGGCGAACAGTTGGGTGAAGTAGTCGTAGACCAAGCGGGGGCGCTCGGAGAGAACGGCGACGGGCGTGTCGGAACCCATCGAACCGATGGGCTCGATACCGAGCTTCGCCATGGGGCCGATGATGAGGCGGAGCTCTTCGTTGGTGTAGCCGAACAGACGCTGATGGGTGACGACGCTGGCATGTTGAGGAGTCAGCATCCGCCGGTCGGGGAGGTCCCCGATTGGGATCAGGTTCTCCTCGAGCCACTCCGCGTAGGGGTGCTCGGCTGCCAGGCTGCTCTTGATTTCCTCGTCATCGATGATTCGACCCTGAGTGGTGTCGACCAAGAACATCCGACCTGGCTCAAGCCGGCCTTTCTGGACGATCCGCGAGGGTTCAATGTCAAGGACGCCGACCTCGCTGGCGAAAATCACCAGTCCGTCGTCAACCACCCAGTAGCGAGCAGGCCTGAGCCCGTTGCGGTCGAGCACCGCGCCGATAACAGTTCCGTCAGTGAAGGCCACGTTGGCGGGACCGTCCCATGCCTCCATGAGCGATGCATGGAACTCATAGAAGGCCCTTCGGGCCGGATCCATGCTGTCGTGACGTTCCCATGCTTCAGGAATCATCATCAAGACGGCGTGAGGCAGACTCCGGCCACCGAGGTGCAGCAACTCGAGGGCTTCGTCGAATGAGGCCGAGTCGCTTGCTCCCGGGGTGCAGATCGGGAAGGTGCGTTCCAGATCACCAGGGATGAGGTCGGTGGCGAGCAGTGCTTCTCTTGCCCGCATCCAGTTTCGGTTCCCCTGCACCGAGTTGATCTCGCCGTTGTGGGCGATGAGTCGGTAGGGGTGGGCAAGGGGCCAGCTCGGGAACGTGTTCGTCGAGAATCGAGAATGAACGAGCGCCATCGCGGAGACCAGCGAGGGATCGGCGAGGTCAAGGAAGTACTCACGCAGCTGTTCAGAGGTGAGCATTCCCTTGTAGACCATCGTGCGCGCTGACAGCGACGGGATGTAGAGATCCTCGATGGTGTGCTCAGCGCGCTTGCGCAGAGGAAAGACCCGTCGATCGAGGTCGAGTCCCATTGCTCCTGCGTTGGCTCCAGTCGGGATCACCACCACCTGGTCAATGAGCGGCTCAGCGGCTTTCGCTGAGAGCCCAAGGCCACTGCCATTGACGGGCACAGTTCGCCACGAGGCAACCTCGAACCCTTCTTCGGCGGCGATGGCCTCGAAGGCAGACCTGGCTTGGCTGGCAGCGTCCTCATTCGCCGGAAGGAAGATCAGGCCGGTGGCGTAGCCACCAGCATCGGGGAGCGTGATCTTCAGGGTTGACCGGAGGAAAGCATCCGGTACTTGGATCAGAATTCCCGCTCCGTCGCCCGTGGTCGGCTCGGCGCCTGAGGCCCCTCGGTGCGCAAGGTTCTCGAGCACGGTGAGCGCCTGATCAACGATGTCGTGGGTGGCGCGACCGTGCATGTCAGCGACCATGCCGACGCCGCAGGCGTCATGCTCGAAGCGGGGGTCGTAGAGACCACCGGCGACAGGGGTGCCGTCGGGTGAGCGCTGCATGGGATTCCTTCCGGGCTCTGCGCTTGAGATCGTGACCCCAAGCGGTCGTCTTGCGTTCGTGCTGCGTGGGACGACGTTGGCCCGAATGCAACGTCTTGAGAATATCAGGAGCGAGGGGCAGTGAGTCACGAGCCGTACGATGGTGGCGTGTCGAGCCGTTCGTCATCCGTGATCATCATCGCTTTATGAGCCGCCAGCGGGATCTTGTCGTGGTCGGTGGTGGCGTGATCGGGCTCTCGATCGCATGGTTGGCGGCGAGTCGAGGTACGGGCGTCACGGTTGTTGATCCTTCAGCCGGACGCGGCGCCACCTGGGCCGCCGCTGGAATGCTGGCCCCAGTCTCGGAGGCCCATTTTGGGGAAGAGGAGCTGGTCCAGCTGCTGTGCGCCGGCGCGAGTCGGTGGGACGACTTCGCCGCTCGCCTTGAAGAGGCGACGGGCCTTGGGATTGGTTTCGAGCGAACAGGCACGCTGCTGGTGGCTCACCGAGGCGCCGACCGTTCCGAACTTCGACGGCTTGTGGACTTCCAGCACTCGCTCGGACTCGCGGTCGAGGAACTCGACGCCGACGAGGTTCGTCAGCGTGAGCCGGGGCTCAGCCCCTCGATCAGGGCCGGAGCATTCATCGCCGGTGATCGCCAAGTTGATAACCGCGCCTTGGTGGCCGCTCTCCTTGCCGTTCTCGACCGATGCGGTGTCGAAATGCTTGTTGACTCGGTGATCGGCATTGACGAGGGCGAGGGTGGCCCAACGACGCGGCTGGCCTCCGGTGCCTCGATGGGGTCGAAATCGGTGGTCCTCGCCGCAGGCGCCCACCTTGGCTCCCTCGAGGTCCCCCTCGATGCCGCACTCCCGACAATCCGGCCAGTCAAAGGCCACATCATCAGACTTTCGAGTGCTGCCCCTTTGATCGCCCACACAATCCGAGCCAGTGTCAGGGGTCGGGCGGTCTACCTCGTCCCTCGTTCCTCGGGTGAGATCGTGGTCGGGGCGACGGTCGAGGAGCAGGGTTTTGATGACACCGTTAGGGCTGGCGAGGTCTTCAGCCTTCTTGAGGACGCCCGACAGGTCGTTCCCGGCCTCGATTTCGCCGAACTCCTCGAGGTTTCAGCAGGCCTCCGGCCAGGCTCCTCGAATAACGCGCCATCCATTGGATGGACAGGAATGAAGTCTGTGGCTGTCGCCGGGGGTCACTACCGCAATGGCGTCCTGCTGGCCCCCATCACGGCCGAGATGGTTGTTGCACTGCTTTACGACGAGCACCATCTCGGAACCGATCTCTTGGCGGCCGCCCATCAAGGAGGACTCCAATGACCTTCAAGGTGTTGGTGAATGGCTCAATGATCGAGACCTCTCCCGAGATGACCGTCGCGGGACTCGTCGCCTTGGTTTCTGACTCGGATCGGGGTATTGCGGTGGCCATCGACCGAGTGGTGATTCCAAGGTCACAGTGGGCCGCAACGGCCATCACGGAGGGGGTGGCGGTCGAGATTGTTGCCGCTGCAGCTGGCGGGTGACCATCGCGGGATCCATGAGGGATGATTGAGTCATGGCTGAGATCAAAGAGCTCCTAGACGCAATCGATCAGAGGATCCTCGAGGCGCTTGCCGCCAAGGTTCCCGGGGAGAGCATCGCCCGCCTCGCTGAGGCAAGAGCGTGGATTACCCACCCCAACCAGCCGCACGGTGGCTCTTCGGCGCAAGGCTGAATTCAATGATCGTGGCATCCGAAATTCAGGCAGAACCCGAGACCGGTATCGCGGCGAGACCCCGGCTTCGCGGTTGGATGCATGCGGTGGGCTTCTTTGTCTTCTTGGCCATCGCCCCTTGGCTTCTGCTGCAGGCCCCTACCGTCGGCGATGCAGTAGCCCTATCGATTTACGTGGTGTCGATCCTTGGTCTGTTTGGGGTCAGTGCCCTCTTCCATCGCGTTCGATGGAGTGACAACGGCCGACGTCGGATGCGGCGTCTGGATCACTCGATGATCTTCCTTGCGATCGCTGGCAGTTACACGAGCGTGGCATGGCTGGTGCTCTCGGGAACGCCGCGAGTGCTCATCCTGCTCCTCGTCTGGGTCGGTGGCCTCGCCGGCGTGATCTTGCGGCAGGTCTGGCTTGATGCCCCAAAGTGGGTGATCGCCATTCCGTACATCGTGGTGGGCTGGAGTGCACTGGCGGTCCTGGCACCCTTGTTCCACGCGCTCGGGGGGTGGGGATTCGCCTGGCTGATGGCAGGAGGGCTTTTCTACACGGCAGGGGCAATTGCCTACAGCGCCAAACGCCCCAACCCGGTGCCAGGGGTATTCGGCTACCACGAGGTCTTTCATCTCGGGACCGTCCTGGGCGCTGCCTGTCATCTCGTTGTGGTCATTTTCTTTGCGCTGCCCATCGCAAAGGGCTGAAACGTTGCCGAGGATGCCGGCGCCGAAGCGAACCCCGCGCCCGCCCCCGGTGAACGAAGTCAAACCTGAGTAGCGTGAAGGCATCTGGACCAGCAGGGAGCTATCGGTTCCGCTCGCGAGGATAGTGACGCCGGGTTATGGCGATTCGGTTCTGAGCGAGGGAGACAAATGGCACCATCTGAGCAAGTACGTATCCTGCCGACGGAATGGGTCGGAACGTGGGTCGGAGCGACGTGGGGGGCCGCAATCACTCCTCATCACCCGAAGTTCCACACGCATGGCCATTTGGAACACGAATGGCATGGCGTGACCGTCGAGGCAACTATTTCGATCCTCCGCCAGGAGGGGCGTTCTTTGGAGTTGGTCATTGGCTCATCTGGTCACGAAAGCAAAGCCGTTGGAGCGCTGTCGTCTGACGGCCGGCGATTGGTCGTTGTCACTCAAGAGCACACCTATCACGTATCGATAGACGGCAACGAGATGACGGGTCAAGGTGAATGCCGGGCACATGGCTCAGATCGCTCAGACTCCTTCAGCGCCGCAATGGTCGAATTCACTGCGCTGACCTAACTGAGTTCGATTCGTCTCGATGACGGGCTCAGCGGGAACCGCACGTCCGTGGCGTCCTGCTTGAAGCGCTTGAGGAGCGGTAATGGCTGACGCTCACCCGAGATGTGGCGGCACGACATTGCGGACCCACGACGCCACGGCTGCGCTGGGTCCGTAGGTGGCACTGGGGAAATTTTTATTCTCGAGGGATCCTCAGGCGACAGAGGCCGACCTCGGAAGGCCGCCACATCACTGAGGTCACGGGTTTTGCGCGTGAGGGTCCTCGGGGCGAACGAGTGACATTGGGGTGATCCGGCGTTCATTTCATGTTCGCCCCAATCTCGGATTCTGGCAGGCTTGGTCTCCTAACGGAGGTGTCGAGGAGGCAGCCATGAAGCGGAGTGTTCTCAGTCTCATCCTTGCGACGTGCACGGGCACCACTGCCCTCAGCGGTGCTGTGGTCTTTTCTTCGGCGGGGGCATCGAGTGACTCTCGAGTTCGTGCATCGGAGCAGCCGACTTCCAGATCGGGCGTCGTGAAATACGCCCACGGCGACACCTTTCCCACGAACGCCCCGGGGCAACACCTGTTCTTGCAGAAGGTCGTCATCGCTCCTGGGGCCCAGATGTCGACTCACTTTCATCAGGGAACCCAGATCGCCTACGTCTCCGCCGGCATCCTGAACTATGACGTGGTGTCAGGAACCGTGGCCATCACGAAGCCCAATGGGGTCTCGCGATCTGTGGTCGGGCCCAGGACCATCCGACTTCCCGCTGGCTCGACACTGGTGGAGACCCCTTCGTTGGTCCACTACGGATCGAATGCAGGCACGACCCCGGTCGTGATCCAGTTGGCATCGCTGCTTGAAAATGGTGCCCCACTCTCAACGCCGGTGGGTCTCCCGGCTGTGGCGCCCACGGCGATC
Source organism: Actinomycetes bacterium (assembly GCA_037142475.1). GTDB lineage: Bacteria > Actinomycetota > Acidimicrobiia > Acidimicrobiales > RAAP-2 > CAIUMH01. Next base: position 2,672 of record JBAXAR010000086.1, on the reverse strand, counting down.
GCAGCAGCGCTGTCCTCGAGCCGCACCACCCTGCACAGCGTCGGCACCAATGTGCGCTACGGGTGGAACGACCTGGAAGGTGATGGGACGTTCGACAGCCAGCCGGTGCATGTCGAGATGCTTGGCAATGTCGCGTACACGGCAGGTACGGGCCAATTTTTCGGATTCGTGACCTTCACGTTCCATGATGGATCCACCTTGGGCTTCCAGATGCAGGGACAGGCCACGACGGTAAGTGAAACCCTTGTCACCGTCGCTGCATCCCTCGGTGTCCTCGGCGGAACTGGTGATTACGCCGGGGCGACGTCGGGCTCGGGGATCTTCACCGGGAGCCGGAACGGCCCGGTGGGAAGCCCTGTTGACGCCACCTTCACCTACACACTCCCGCCATCGCCTCCGAGCTAGTCCGGGGTGCGGTTTGTTTCGGCCTAGAGTGATCTCGTCACGGGCTGTGGCGCAGCTTGGTTAGCGCGCTTGACTGGGGGTCAAGAGGTCCCGGGTTCAAATCCCGGCAGCCCGACCATGACGAGGGATTCTGTCCCTTGTCCTTGAACGTTCGGACTTTGTCGCGTTCGAGTTCCCACGTTGATCGTGAGGACGTGCGGTGACCTGCAACGAACGGTCACCGAAATCAGGGGCGATAGAGCGAGCGGTAGTGCGCCACGATGGGCCGAAGTTCCTCGGGAGTGGCACCATGCATGATCACCCGGTCGGCCCCGAGCTCGATCTCCCGCCGCACCCGGCGAGCGCAGGCATCAGCTGATCCCGTTGCCGCAGGTGCAAGCCACTCATCGGGGATCAATGCGGCGATGTGCTCGAGCTCAGCGATTGAGGCCTTGGCATCGATCGCACCTGCGATTGACGCCACGATCTCATCACCCCTGAACCTCTCGAGGACCGCTGGATCCCAGCGATTCGTGGCAACCAGGAGATCGCCATAGCCCTGGAGATAGGTGGCCAAACGACCCACGGTCTTGCGAAGGCGGAGACCCTCATCGATGTGATCACCCACGGTGGCCAAGCAGGACCAGACCACGACATCGTCAGGATCACGGCCCGCTTGCTCAGCCGACTCCTTGACGGTGGCCACACTTCGCTCGAGGGTCTCCTCAGTGAAGAAGGTGTGCAGGATGACGGCATCGAAGGCTCGACCGCCAAGAGCGAGGGATTGGGGGCCGAACGCAACGAGACACAAATCGATCTCCTCGTCGAAGGATGCGTCGAGATGGAGGATGGGCCATGAGCCAGCCGGGCCGTCGTGGTTAAAAATCACCTCGCCGTGCCAGAGTTGACGCATCAATCCGGCGAAGTCCTCCATCTGCGCCGTGGTGATCGCCGGGATCCCGTAGGCCTGCTGGAGCGGGGGGATTCCCCTGCCGATCCCAGGCATGAAACGCCCGCCGGACAGTTTGTGGAGAGTGGTGGCCCAGGAGCCGAAGACGATGGGGTGTCGGATGTTGTGATTCGTGGTGGCAACGCCGATTGTCATCGACGATGTCACCGCACAGGCGGCGCCAGTGAGTGATCCCAACTCCTTGGTGTTGAACCGCTCAGAGAGGAAGGCGGTTCCGAAGCCCATCTCCTCGCCCACCACGGCTTCCTCGAGCAACACAGCGGGATCGGATGGTGCTCCAGCCAACAGATAGAAGCCCAACTCATCGAATTCCCGGGTGGTGGTCACCGGCCTCACGATATCGGTCGAGTCCTCGGACCGAGGGCCTGGCTGCATGGCCGGTTCTCGCCAGCGCACGCCGGTGGCTGACGCCGGTACCGCACCCGATCACCACATCCTCGATGATCACGCGTGTTGACAAGGAACGTCGGGCACCTGTGGGCTCAGGCGATGCCTCCGATAGCGTGGAGAATCAATGAACCACCCCTTCTCACATGAGCCAGATCGTCACCACGGTGACGAAGTCCGACCATGGCCGGACTCCCCCAACGGATCACGTCCGGCATGACAGGAGGGGCTGACGAGGGCAACGACGTTGAACTCGAGGAGATTGGTCTTGATGCTGGCTTCGTCGAAGTGGCGATCAGCCAAGGGATCGTGCCACGTTCCCTCGGGCGAGTTGTCCGCATGGATCGTGGGTGGGCCAGCGTCCAGAGGCGCACCGCTCTCGATCGCCTCGAGCTTCGTGACTGTCCGCAGATTGCCGTCGGTGATTGGATCGGTCTCGACGGCACCGGGGCGAACGTCCGTGTCGAACGTCGCTCGGCGCTGGTCAGGCGCTCGGTCTCAGAGCGGGTTGAAGCGCAGTACATGGCAGCCAATGTCGATCTGGTCGTCATTGTCTATGCGCTGGATACTGAGATCAGCGACTCTCGCCTCACCGAGCTCATCGTGATGGCCAGGGATTCGGGCGCCGAACCACTCGTGGTGTTGACCAAGGCCGACAAGAGTGATGATCTCGAGGGGGTCCTTCACCGCGTCGAGGAGATTGCAGCAGGGATCGAAGTCATTGTCGTGAGTTCGGTGACTGCCATGGGCTTGGAGCGGTTTCGGGACTTCGTGCGCAACAAGACAATTGTGCTTCTTGGAGCTTCCGGGGCCGGAAAATCGACCCTGACGAATGCGCTCCTGCTCGCCGAAGCCCAGGAGACGGGAGAAGTCAGGCGCAAGGGCGAGGGACGACACACCACCACAAGCCGACAGCTGTTGGGTATCCCTG
>JBAXAR010000085.1:0-8627 GCA_037142475.1 Actinomycetes bacterium | reverse complement strand
ATACAAGGGCAACGCCAGCGTCAACATCATCGCCGGTGCCCAGCCATACCAGCGCACATCGCGCCGCCCCAGCGCATCGGCGAGAAAGCCGCCGCCGAGCGTTCCGAGCATCGTCGCCAGGCTCCGAAGCCTGACTGAGCCCCCACCCCCGCCCCCACAACCGACCTTCTTCGGTGGGGCATCGATGGTCGATGAACGTGCTGCCCGGGTGGCGATTCGGCTGCAGGGCCGCCTCGGTCCAGCGGGGGTGCAGGTTGCCCGCTTTCTCACCGGTCATGACCCAGCGGAGCGCGCCACCATGGTGCCATTCGGGAGCAGCGGTGACCTTGACTCTGGTGGTAACCACCATGACGCTCCATGGCCTGGTCATCTTCCGGCACCCTCGCCAGCGATCGTCGTGTCGAATCCATCGACGGTGGAGCTCACCGGGGCCGACGGAGTGCAGGTTGAAGTGAGCGGGCGTGGCCTGCTCAGCACTGCTCCGGTTCGTTGCAGTCTGCATCGATCGCAGCCGAGTGAGAAGGTCATCGCATGGGCGGGCCCGTGGCCCCTGGCGACAAGGTGGTGGGATCGCCGCCGATGGCGGGTTCGGATCCAAGTGCTGACCGCATCAGGGGCGGGACTCCTCCTCGCAGCGGAGCAGGGCCAATGGTGGCTTCTTGGGCGGTATGACTGATGAGCGGAAGGTATGCGGAACTCCACTGCCACTCAGGGTTTAGCTTCCTCGACGGCGCCTCTGACCCCGAAGAGTTGGTGGCGGAGGCAGTCCGACTCGGATTAGCTGCACTGGCACTGACCGATCACGCAGGTCTCTATGGGGTGGTTCGTTTCGCTGAAGCAGCGCGAGTCATGGGTTTGCCGGTCGTCTTCGGAGCAGAGGTGACCCTGGGGCCACCAGCCACGAGGACCGGTGTCGCTGATCCAGCTGGTGACCATGTCGTGATCCTCGCCCGAAGCCCCGAGGGCTATGCACGGCTTTCTCGGACGCTCGCCGAGGCTCATCTCAAGGGGGGGACAAAAGGGAGTCCTTCACTTGACCTTGAAGATCTTGGCCGTGCTCACGGTGGTGAGTGGTGGGTGCTCAGCGGCTGTCGGAAGGGGCCACTCTCACGAGCGCTCCATGACGAAGGCCCACGGGCGGCAAGACGTCGCCTCGACGAGATGATCGAAGTCCTTGGTCACGACACCGTGGCGGTTGAGATCTGGGATCACGGAACACCTCTTGATACCGCACGAAACGATGCCCTTGCCCTCCTCGCAGCAGCGACCGACCTCGCTCTGGTGGCCACCAACAATGTCCACTATGCGACGACTGCTTCCTTCCCCCTGGCCACGGCTCTGGCGGCGACGCGAGCCCGTGCCAGCCTCGATGAGATCGAGGGCTGGCTGCCGGGCTCGCCAGCCGCGTGCTTGCGCTCACCAGCAGAGCAGGCGCACCGGATGCGTCGTTGGCCGGGGGCGGTCGAGCAGGCGGGTGCCATTGGCCTTGATGCTGCCTTTGATCTCCGACTTGTCGCTCCACGACTTCCAGACTTTCCTTGTCCCGATGGCCTCGACGAGCAGGACTATCTGCGCATCCTGGTGGAGAAGGGTGCCGAAGCCCGCTACGGGCCCCGGGGTCACGAGCGAGTTCCGGGCGCATGGGCGCAGATCGACCATGAACTGACAGTCATCGGTACCTTGGGCTTTGCTGGATACTTTTTGACCGTCCACGACATTACGGAGTTCTGTCGCCGGAGCAATATCTACTGCCAGGGACGTGGCTCAGCAGCGAACTCGGCGGTCTGCTTTTCCCTCGGGATCACCAACGCAGACGCAGTTCGCCTCGGATTACTCTTCGAGCGATTCCTCTCCACGGCACGAGATGGGCCACCTGACATTGACGTGGATATCGAATCTGCTCGGCGCGAAGAGGTGATCCAGTACGTCTATCGCCGCTACGGCCGCCATCATGCAGCTCAGGTGGCCAACGTGATCACCTATCGGCCACGGTCAGCGATTCGCGATATGGGCAAGGCTCTCGGGTTCAGCCCTAGTGATGTCGAGCGCTGGTCAGGAAAGGTTGATCGCTCGTGGCTCGGTGCGATCGAGCAGTCCTCATCTGATCCGGCGATCTCACCGGGCGTGTCTGAGGGTGGCGTCTCGGGCGAGTCAGACGGTCTGCCTGAGGCGGTCGCTGACCTTGCTGGTCAAGTACTCCACCGGCCACGGCATCTCGGGATCCACTCGGCCGGCATGGTCCTGTGTGACCGACCGGTGATTGAGGTCTGCCCTGTGGAATGGGGGCGGATGCCGGGTCGCAGCGTCCTGCAGTGGGATAAGGACGATTGTGCCGCCATTGGTTTGGTCAAGTTCGACCTCCTCGGCCTTGGGATGCTCGAGGCGCTTCATCGGATGGTCGATCTCGTCGCTACCCATGAGGCGACGGTGGTGGATTTCGGTGAGATCCCTCAGGATGATCGGGTCTACGACATGCTCTGTGCCGCTGACACCGTCGGGGTCTTTCAGGTCGAGAGCCGCGCCCAGATGGGAACGCTCCCGAGAGTCGAACCACGGTGTTTCTACGACCTCGTGATCGAGGTGGGTCTCATCCGACCTGGCCCCATTCAAGGCCAGGCGGTGAACCCCTACATCCGACGCCGTCGTGGCGAGGAGCCGGTGACGTATCTGCATCCCCTACTCGAACCGATTCTGCGCCGGACGCTGGGGGTGCCACTCTTCCAGGAGCAACTCATGGAGATGGCAGTAGCGATCGCCGGGTTTTCGGCGTCAGAGGCCGATGAGCTTCGCCAGGCAATGGCGGCCAAGCGTTCCGAGATCCGTATGGAGCGCCTCCGCGAGAGGCTCTACGTGGGGATGGGCACCCGGGGGATTGTCGGTGACGATGCAGACTCGATCTACCGGGCCTTGGCGGCGTTCGCCAATTTTGGCTTTCCTGAATCGCACTCGGTCTCTTTCGCCCACCTCGTGTACTGCTCGGCATGGATGAAACTGCACCATCCGGCGGCGTTCTACGCAGGGCTTCTCAATGCACAACCCATGGGCTTCTGGTCACCCCAGAGTCTTCTCGCCGACGCACAACGCCATGGGGTGGTGGTGCACCGCCCCGATGTGCAGGTCTCGAAGGTGGAGACAACCCTTGAGGGGCCTCGAGGAGGGCTTGGACTGCGCCTCGGAATCAGCCACGTCAGGGGTCTCAGCGCAAAGAGCGCCCACAGGGTGGCAGAGGGTGCCCCTTGGTCGAGTCAGGAGGATCTCGTGCGTCGGGCAGATCTCACTCGGTCACAACTCGAGGCGTTGGCCGCCTCGGGAGCGCTCTGTTCGATGGGATCGACGACACGCTCACTTCTGTGGAGCGCCGGGGCGGCTGCTCAGGCCACCCGAGATCGACTCCCGGGAGTGGTGACGGGGATCCACGCACCGGAACTCGACGAGCCGTCTGCCATCGAGGCGGTCGCTGACGACATTTGGTCAATGGGCCTCACCCCCGATGCGACGGTGATGTCACTCGCTCGCTCGGACCTCACGCACCGTGGCGTGCTCTGCGCCGCGGATCTGACGGCCTGCCGAGCGAGCAAGGTGGCGGTGGCCGGCGTGGTGACACATCGCCAGCATCCCGAGACGGCGAAGGGGGTGGTGTTTGTGAACCTCGAGGATGAGACTGGTCACATCAACATTGTCTTTTCCCGAGGGGCGTGGGTGCGTTGGCGCGACGTGGCGCACCACTCACCAGGCCTCGTGATCTGGGGGCGCCTGGAGCGGGCGCAGGGTGTGATCAACGTGATCGCTGAGCGAGTTGAGGAACTTGTGCTGGTAGGAGTGACATCTTCGTCGCGCGACTACAAATGAGCGGTGGTGGACCGTAGGTTGTCGTCAAGGATCCAGGAGGGGCGATGACGCAGCGCAGGACCATCACATTCGGAGTGACCACAGTGAGTTTGGCGCTGGCCATCCCGCTCGTGGTGGCGGGACTCCCGGCAGGGGCAAAGGCCGGTCATGACCCACGGCCACCGAGGGCGACCACCACCACGACGGCGCCGTCGCCGCTCCCAACCAGTGCCTCCTACAGCTATGCCGTCACTGTGACGGGCCTGCCCTCGACGAGCGGACCAATCGACGTCACGGGGACCATTACCGCAGACTTCACGGCAAAGACCACCGAGATCACGGCGTCGATTCCGACGGCGGTTGGTCCCCTTGCCGCTGGCACACTTGACCTGATCATCAAGGGGCGCACCATCTATGCCTCGGCACCTGGCCTGGCCGCGATTACGAGGGGGCGGCCGTGGGTATCGTTCTCGGCCCCCGCATCAATCAAGGATCTCCTCAAGGGCGTTCCTGGGGTGAAGGCCGACATGCTGGTCGGCCGAGTCCCTTCGGTGATCGCCTGGCTGACAACACATCCCGCGGATCATCCTGTCGCCACGATCACCTCGATGACGAGTGCGGGGTCGCTGACCACAACGAGCCTCCTGATCACTGCACCGATCGGGAGAGGTGCACCGCGGCCTGCGGGCACGACGCCGGTGCCGACCTCGGTGCCGGTGTCGCTCACCGCTGACGCAACGGGCAGGCTTACTGCTGCCACGTTTTCGATGAGCATCGGTGCTGCCACGGTTTCTGGCTCGGTGACCTCAACCGGCTATGACGGACCCGTGGGAATCGTCGTGCCCGGGCAGGACCAGACCTTCCGTCTGCCATCAAAGTTGCTTGGCCTTGTCGGAGCAATGGCGGGGTTCGCAACAGCCGGCCATGACGAGCGTCATGAGATCGTCGGCGCTCGTCTCTCGGCAGTGGCATCACAGGCAGCAAGCCACCTCGGTCCCGCGGTGGCTCGCCTTGAATCCCACCTTCATCTCGGATCCTGATTTTCCAGTCTCCCAAGGGCGACTGCCCGTGGGAGCTGAGAGAATCGTTTCCCCGGACTAGCGGACGAGACCCTTGCCGGTGATGAGGGGGAGGTCGAGGGCGGTGAGGAGGCCAGGGGCACCCTCAACGACGGCAGGCACGGCATTGACAATGCGCATGGCGGTGGCCTTCAGACCGGCGGTGTTGTGGTCTCCGTCGGTGCCGAGCAGCTGGAGATCCACGGTGTAGTTGGGCTCGCCGCTGACCTTGACCCGGTAACAGCCGTGGCCCGCAGGCTGCGGCCACTCAGGGGCCAGGTCGTCGTGCAAGCGAGTGACGTGCTCGAGAACAATCACGGCCTTGCCATTCCACATACCGCGAAGTTCGAAGTGGAGCCCGGCCACGGTCCCTGCGGGGACAGGTCCAGCATCAACCTCGAAATCGAAGGGGGCGGGAACCCGCTCGTACCACTCGTCGATGCTGTCGAGCTCGATGCCAAGGCCGGCGGCGAGCTGGGCGACGACCGATCCCCACGCCATGGTCGGAATGCCAGGCTGGAGGAGCATCGGAACATCATCCATGGGCTTGGCGAAGCCCATGACGTCGAAGAGAACCTCGGCTTGATTATACGTGGCGTAGTTGAGGATCTCGTAGCAGCGAACCTCCTCGATCCGCTCCGAGATCCCGGTGATAACGAGCGGCAGTTGGTCATTGCCGAAGCCGGGGTCGATTCCATTCACGAAGATCGATGCGCCACCCTCCTTGGCCGCTTCGATGACCGGGTCGGCGAGTCCGTCGGCGATTCCGTAGGGGTACTGGAGGAAGACCGGAGAAGACGAGACAACGTTGATGCCTCGACGAAGAAAGCCCTTCAGGTCCTCGAGGGCCTCAATGAGCCGAGTGTCAGCCCAGGCCGTGTGCACGATGCAGTCGGGCTCCAGGGCGAGCAGCGCCTCGATGTCGTTCGACGCCAGCACACCGAGGTCCCGGTCGAGACCGGCGAGTCGTCCGACGTCCTTGCCGGCCTTGTCGGGGTTCGACACAAAACAGCCCACGAGCTCGAGGGCAGGATTGGCATCAATTCCTGCGATGGCATGGCGACCAACGTTGCCAGTGCTCCACTGAATGACTCGATACGACATGGGGGCTCCTTGGGTGCTGAGAAGGGTTGAAACGGTGATGACTGGATGCGAGAGATGGATCTAAAGGTCGGGGATTCCGAAGTCGAGGTTCGGCACGTCGATACCACCGTCGACCTCGAGGATCTTCCCCGTGAGGTAGCTACCGGCCTCGGAGGCAAGGTAGACAACCGCAGTCGCGATGTCGTCGACTGAGCCCAGCCGCTTGAGGGTGGTCATGTCCTCCATCGTGTCCTTGAGCTCAGGGGTCGAGGTGACAATGTCGAGTGCCGAGGTGGCAGTCGATCCCACGCCGATGGCGTTGACCCGGATCCTCGGAGCGAGGTCCTTTGAGGCGAGTCGCGTGTAGTGGGCCAGGGCCGCCTTGGCAGTCCCGTAGGCGACATAGCCCCGGCCGGCCACCCGTCCGATGACCGAGGAGATGTTGACGATGGATCCCCCGCCTGTTTCAAGCATGGTGGGAACCGAGGCCCTGGTCAGAGCGTGGGCGGTCGAGACGTTGAAGTGGAATGCCTCTTCAAGAAAACGCGGCGAGGTGTCGACCAAGGGACGGGGCATCGTGCCACCGACGTTGTTGACGAGGATGTCGATTCGACCGAACTCTGATGCGGCGATGCCGGCGAGAGCGGCGACTGCCTCGAGGTCGGAGAGGTCGCACGGTACCGTGATCGCTCGGCGTCCCAGGGCTTCGATCTGGCCGGCAACCTCGTCGATCTGAGACGCCGTCCGAGCGGCAAGAACCACATCGGCCCCAAGCTCTGCGAGGGCGATCGCACTCCCTGCTCCGATGCCACGGCCTGCGCCGGTGACGATGGCCACCTGGCCTTCTACCTTGAAGCGATCCAAGATCATGGGGTCCCCTTCGTCGAATGAACTCGTGCCGCACGCAGGATAGCCCCATTCGTCCATTTCTGACGGAGCGTCAGGTTTGGTGATCTCGGCATTGTTCGCTGGAGTTCACGCTGTCGGGAATAGCCCGATTTTCAAGGGAACCGTCCCAGGTGGTCGGTAGTCGACCAGGTGCATGACTCACTCAAGACGAACTCGGGGCACCCCTTCACCCAGTCACGCCTCCCGCATACGGTCCCTCTTGAACCGACCCTCGAGGAGACCTCCGAATACGCGGTCCAGCGGGGTACACAAGAAGCCACGAGATTGTGTGGCTCCAGCGTGACGGCAATCTGCCCCTCGTCAGCACGGCGTGATTCAAACGACACTGAAGCGATCTACGATCCGGGGACCGAGGATCAGCGGGAACGAGGTAGCGATGAACCAACAACCGGTGGGGGCTGCAAACGAACCGGAGGATCAAGGGCAAGCTGATTTTCGGGTTGACCGCTGGCCGGCCTCCCTGGCACTGCTCATGTGTGCCCTGCTCTACATCGTGCTTCCGAGTCAACTGGTTATCAACCCCAAGTGGCTGGTTCCCGCCCTCGAACTCGTGATGCTGGTGCCGCTGAGTTGGAATCGCCACCGCCATCCCAATGAGGCTCGCTGGATTCGCCCGCTGACCATCACGCTCATTGCCTTCGTGAGTCTGGCCAACGTGGCCTCAGTGGCACTCCTAGTCCACCACCTTTTGAGCGCTGGGCTGGTCCCGACGAATGGACGGGCGCTCGTCTACTCCGCAGCGCTCATCTGGATGACAAACGTGATCGTGTTCAGCCTTTGGTTCTGGGAACTCGATCGAGGAGGCCCCACGACACGGTTCACGTCACTCGAGCGGTGGCCTGACTTTCAGTTTCCCCAGATGGAAAACCCTCGATTCGCCGAGCCACACTGGCGACCTCGATACCTTGACTACCTCTATGTCTCGCTCACGAATGCCGCAGCCTTCAGCCCCACCGACGCGATGCCACTGACCACGACCGCCAAGGCGCTGATGTCCATTGAGTCGATCTCGTCGATGGTGACCGTCGTGGTGGTGGCTGCTCGGGCCGTCAACATCCTGCACTGAGACCGCGAGCCCACGGTCGAGATCGATCAAAGGCCATCAGGCGAGCCCTCTCGACCGCCTCATCAGCATCGACGCTGATGGCGGATCAGATTGGGCGGAGCAGGTGGGCGCTGAGATCGCCAACAAGGTCGACGATGACATGCATAGCGGAGAACCTCCACCTACCGTCAATGTTCTCGAATGAGTCCCGATAACGGCCAGCGATCACCGGCTGGAGCGAAAGTTCACCGGGCACAGCTTGGAAGACAGTGAAGTAGCTCCGAGAGGTAGCCGATGTGCCATCGACCTCGACGATGAGGTTGGTCATGACGTGTTTCGTTCCCGGGGTTCCGTTGTCGAGTCTCCGGGTGGTGCTTGCATAGAGCGCCTCGATGGCGCCCGGTCCGCGCAGCTCGGTGACGTAGCCCTCAAAGGTGAGGGATGCTTGGCCGAGAAGGGCGCCGACTTCGTCGAAGGCCCCTGCATCAATACGTTCTGCGTAGGAGTAGATGAGATCGGAGATCTGGTCTCGGTCGGTGCTCACACTGCCGAGACTAGGTCGCTCAATGTCCGAGTGCCTTCGTCACCAGATCGGCGAATCGCGAACGTTTTCCTGTCCGGTTCTCGATTCGGTCAGAGAGTGCCGTCCCGAAGAGTCCGGCATTGACCTCAAGCCACCGAAGGGGCTCAGGCTCCCATTGAGG
>JBAXAR010000084.1:0-8655 GCA_037142475.1 Actinomycetes bacterium | reverse complement strand
GCGTCGTCGTGACGACGCGGTGGGTGGACTCCCACTGCCACCTTCAAGAGCAGTTTCTCGTGGGTGAGTCCGAAGCGGCGGCACTCGCGCACCTTTCGTCGGCGGCCACGGCCTCGGTCGACGCTGTGGTGTGCGTCGGAACCGACGAGGTGACCTCGAACCAGGCGGTTGCACTGGCGACAGCGGTTCGAACCGGAGCCCTCGGCGCTGGACTGCCCGTTGTTCGGGCAGTGGTGGGCCTTCATCCCCACGATGCGACCAGCGAGTTCGACTGGATCGAGCCAATGCTCGCCGCATCGCCCGCCGACGTGGTGGGCGTGGGGGAGTGCGGCCTCGACTACTTCTACGAGCACTCACCCAAGGCCGAGCAACGGACCGCATTCGCGGCGCAGATTGCCTTGGCTCACAACTATGACCTAGCGCTCGTGATCCATGCGCGCGACGCCTGGGAGGACCTTTTCGATGTCCTCGGGAGTGAAGGAGTGCCGACGGAGACGGTGCTCCACTGCTTCACCGGTGGCCCGGCCGAGGCGGCTCGTTGCGTGGAGATGGGGCTCAGCGTTTCGTTCTCAGGGATCATCACGTTCAAGACGGCTCAGGACATACGGGACGCCGCAGCCGAAGTTCCCCTCACCAGCGTCCTCGTCGAGACCGACAGCCCATTCTTGGCCCCCGTGCCGCACCGAGGTCAGCCGAATGAGCCAGCGCTTGTCGCCTTGGTGGGCGAGGCGGTGGCTGCAGCCAAAGGGGTGGCGATCGAGGAGCTCGCTGCGTCCTCGACGGCTAATGCGCGAAGGATTTTTCGGTTCTGAGGGCATGGGATCAATGCCTCGGGTTTGCGTCGGGGACCTCGCCTCCCTAGCGTGGAGGGTCCTGGGAGGAGTGGAGGCTCTGACCGGAGGATCTGTTCCCAATGAAGGGTGGAGCCCTGAGGACTCCTCGCATCGGGCCTGCACAGCACATGATCGCCGCAACGGCGCTCGTCATGATGTTGGTGGCGCCTCTTGTGCTGATCGGTAGTGCCGCCTCAGATGCGGTGCCGACCGACCGACGAAACGTGAGTGCCGTGGGCACTCACGCAGCGCAGCCGACGGCTGGGCAAGGTGGTCGCGCCCGCTCGCTGCAGCGAACGCAGCTCGTCAGCCATGAGGTGACCACCACGACCACCACCTCGGCCCCGAGTGTGTCCACGACTACCTCGGCCCCTGTTGCTGCCCCAGTCACGCCAACGACCACGTACCGTCCCGTGGTGGCGGTGACCTCACCACCCACGACGGTCGCCCCGACGACGACCACTCGGCCACCGCCCGCCCACAGCATCACAGGAGTGGCCACCTGGTATCACTGGCGCTCCGGCCAATGCGCCAGCCCTTCGATCGCCTTCGGGACCACCATCACGGTGACCAACGTCGCCACCGGTGCGTCGGCCACTTGCACGGTGACCGACCGTGAGGGATCGACGCCTGGTCGGATTCTGGACCTTGACGTCTCAGTGTTCTCGGCCATCGCTTCGCTCTCGGCGGGGGCTATCACGGTGACCGTCGCCTGGTGAGCCTCACGCGCACCGCCACCATGGCTCTGCTCGACGACCATGGTTTGCACCCGAAACGAAAGCTCGGCCAGAACTTCGTGGTTGATGCCAACACCCTGAGTCGAATCGTTCGCCTCTCGGGCATTGCGTCGGGAGCTTCCACCCTCGAGATTGGTGCCGGACTCGGGGCGCTCACCGAGGTGCTGCTTGAGTCGGGGGCTGCGGTCACTGCCCTCGAGATCGACCCTGACCTCGCAGCGATCCTGCGGGCCCGCCCAGAGCTCGCCACGGCACAGATCGTGGAGGGCGACGCCCTCGCAGTGGACCTTGATGTCCTGGCTCCGCCCGCATCGGGTCCATGGTCACTGGTTGCCAACCTTCCCTACAACGTGGCCACACCAGTGGTCCTTCGAGTCTTAGAGCAGGCGCCGCAGATCACACGGATCTTGGTGATGGTTCAGCTCGAAGTGGCCGAGCGATTGGCGGCAGGACCCGGGAACCCCGCCTACGGGGGAGCATCGGTTCGTGTGGCGTATCACGCCACCTCAAAGGTGGTCGGCAAGGTTCCGCCGACAGTCTTCATCCCCAAGCCCAAGGTCGATTCTGGACTGGTGCTCATTGAGCGTCGAGCGACCCCGGCCGTCGACGTCACGGTGGCCACCGAGGATGAGATCTTCACGATCGTGCGTATGGCGTTCGGCCAGCGACGAAAGATGCTGCGGCGATCCCTGGTCGATGTGGTGACCCCCGAGGCCTTTGAGGCTGCGGGTATCGCCCCAACGGCGCGACCCGAAGAAATCGACGTGGCCGGGTTCGGTCGCCTAGCAGCGGCGGTCCGATGATGGTCTCAGTTGTCACCGCCCCGGCCAAGGTCACGTGGTCGTTGTCAGTGGGGACTCGCCGCCCCGATGGCTACCACGACCTTGAAGCTGAGATGCTCACGGTGGACCTCGCCGACACCTTGCGGATCACCGAGCCCGGTGACGACCTTGCGGTAACTGCCGCTGAGGGCGCTCGGGCGGAGCGCTTGTCGTTGGGTGAGGACAACCTGATCGCAAAGGCACTGCGCTTGGTGGGCCGACGAGCTTCGGTGATGCTCGACAAGAGGATCCCGCTCGGGGGTGGTCTCGGGGGTGGTTCCGCCGATGCCGGAGCGATCCTGCGCTGGGCGGGCGGAGTCTCCTCACAGCAGGCTGCCACCCTGGGTGGCGACGTGCCGTTCTGTGCGATCGGTGGCCGGGCTCAGGTTTCTGGCATCGGAGACATTGTGGAGCCCTTGGCGTTTCTCGAACGGTCCATGGTGCTGGTGATCCCGCCATTTGGGGTGGACACCGGTGCCTGCTACGGCGCCCTCGATACTCTCCGGGACCAAGGTGGCGGCCATCACGAGCGCAATGACTTGACCGAGGCGGCCGAAATGGTGGCCCCGAGACTCGGCGAGTGGCGTCGATATCTTGAGAGCCTCACCGGACGTGACGTGTCGCTCGCCGGGAGTGGGTCGACGATGTTTCTCGAAGGCACTCGAGCCGAGATGGGCCTTGGCGGAATGGGCACGCTGGCGTTGGGACGCGACGTCGCCATGGTCTTCGATGCAGTGAGCATCCCTGCATCAGCAGGGGATCCACGAAGCGAATGATGGCATCGCTCGCCAAGGCGAGCGATGAACTGGCCTACTTGCCTGCAGCTCTCCGCTGCCAACGAGTGGCCTTCAACATCTTCTTGTGCTTCTTCTTGCGCATGCGCTTGCGGCGCTTCTTGATAAGTGAACCCATGAGGCTTCTGAGGCTACTCGGGGAGAGCCCAAACCGCCAGATGACAGGATTGAGCCGATGACGTTTTGGATCACAGCGATTGACCACGTTCAGCTCGCCATGCCCGTCGGGGCCGAACAGCGAGCTGTGGACTTCTACTCCGGGATCTTGGGCCTCGTCCTCGAGCCGAAGCCCACACTGCTCGCTCTGCGTGGAGGTTGCTGGTTTCGATCGGGCAACGTCGAGATCCACCTTGGAGTCGAGGAACCGTTCACCCCCGCCAAGAAAGCCCATCCAGCCCTTCGGGTGGCTGGCTACCGTGAGCTTGTCGCCACTCTGGAGGCAGCGGGCTACCCGGTTCGAGTGAACGATGAGATTCCCGGGGTTCTGCGATGTCACGTCGATGACCCCTTTGGCAACCGCATCGAACTCATCGCTCAACCCTGAGACGCCAATCACCGAGACGCCCAATACTGAAACTCAAAGCCTGAAACCTCAACGCTGTATCTGCGAGGGCGTTGGATCTGTGAGGGCGTGGGGTCTGCGAGGGCGTTGGGCCTCAGCGGCGAGCGACGCCTGGGGCGTTGACCCGGGTCACTTCTTCGGAGAAGAGGGCCTTGCGGGGACACTGCCGGATCGCGAGGTCGACCAGAGCAAGGTGGCGGTCCTTGATCGGCCCCTCAGCAATGATCGGGTACCCCCACTCGTCGAGTGAGATGCCCTCACCGGCGAGTTCGGCGCAGTGGCCGTAGCCGTCGCACGCGACAGGGTCGACTCGAAGCCTCAGCGCCATTCGATGTCTCCATCGTTCGGAGGAAGGGCCAGCAGGCTCGGAGCGTGTGCTCCAGCGCAGCGATTGCCTCGGGTGTGGGCGGCCACGTCAAGGCTAAAGACATCGAGGGCCGAGCGGACCATGCGCACCACGCCGTCGGGGTGGGCGCAGGCGCCTCGACCCTCAATGGTGGTGAGGTGGCGAGCCAACGCGCTGTTGATGCGCCCCTTGGTCGAACTGCTGGCCAGCGACGCCAGATCACTGGCCAGTGCCGGGAGGCCGAAGACGCAAGGCCCACACTGTCCTGCGCTCTCGTTGGCCATCCATCGGGTGATTCTGGCGGCCTCGGCGATCCCACAGGAGCGTTCATCGAGCACGATGATCACTCCGGCCCCGGGTGAGGCGCCGAAGGGACGCAAGCCGTCGGGGGAGTAGGGCGCGTCGAGAGCACTTGGTCCGACAAAGGCACCCCCGTAGCCTCCGAGGAGGATCCCGGTGGGCTTCGGGTTGGCGCCGGCCAACGCCAGGACCTCCCGGAGCGGCGTGCCGAGGGCGACCTCGAAGACCCCGGGGGACTCAACGGCTCCCGACATGGTGACGAGCGCCGTCCCAGGAGCATCTGCGGTGCCGAATTCCCGGAACCAGGTCGCTCCACGTCGAGCGATCAGCGCGCAGTGGGCGGTGGTCTCGGCATTGTCAATGACGACGGTCCGGCCCTTGGCCCGCAGGACAGCCGGTTTGGCTGCTCGGAACGTTGGCAGAGAGGCGCCGCCGTCGATCCAGTGAGCCAGTGCCGATTCTTCGCCGGCCACGTAGCGACCCGGAGGGGTGACGATCGAGATGTCGAAGGACCCTCTCCCTGCACTGCGCCGAGCGGTGACGGCTGCTTCGAGAGAGGCGCCAGCGGAGGGGTTGTCACGAGCGACCGCCACCACGATGCTCGCCGCATCGATCACCGTGGCGAGGACCTCGGCGCCGTCGAGAATCAGGTGAGGAGCGAAGCCCGCCAGGACGCTGTCTTTCTGGGCGGCGGGCTCACCCTCCATGGTGTTGATCACCATGATCCGACGCCGCCGAGAGGAATCAAGCGCCCGAAGCTTTCGACCCGTTGGGAATCCACCGCCTCCTCGGCCGGTCAAACCAGAGCGGTCGAGTTCGTCGAGCATCGTCGATCGCCAGGCTGGCGCCTCGCCCCGATCGGGGAGGGTGAGGTCTCCATGGGTGGCGATGTGTTGGTCCAAGTCAATGGTGGAACCGTGGCTGGCGCCAGCGAGGAGTCGCTGGGTGCTGGTGGTCGGGGCGACGTCGCTCATCGTCGTTTCGCCCGTCGGCTCGAAGCTACGGGTCGGCCCGTGGGGGCGCGCGGTGGTGCCGATGGTGCCGGCCCACTGCGGGTGGCAGCTCGACGACCGAGGGAGTTTGTCGGCACTGCGGTCAAGGCCCCAGACGACCTCGGGTGGGCCCACTGACGCCACGCTGCGGCGATCAAAACCAGGGCGATGCATCCGGCAACAAGGAGATCCATCCAACTGAAGCGGAGGTCGGTGCCGATGAAGACCACGTGGGTCAGGGCGATGGGCCAGGCCAGAGAGGAGAGCCAGTGGATGGCGCGCCAAGCACCATGGCTGATGCGGGCCTTGAGAAGGCTGGAGACCACCACGGCGACGAGAAGATCGAAGGCCACCGTGCCGAGGCCGACCCAGACCTGCTTATAGGGAGAGGCGAAGGGGACGACAATCGAGAGGAATCCGACCGGCACATAGGTGTCGATCACGGTGGTACCGATATGGATCCCGAGGAACACCATCGTCAGCAGGCCGATTCGCCGGTGGATCTCGGCGACGGCAAAGCGGGGCAGCTGGCGCCCACCGACCCTGGTGGCGGTCATGATGCCGAGGACCATCACCGCGGTGAGCAAGACCAACGAGACGATTCCTGACGCTCTCGACGAATACCAGAGCCACGGCGAAGAGGCGGCAATCATTGCTGACGACCCGGCTCGACCGGGGAGGGCCAGCCGCCGATCCGTTCGATGGTTCCGTCATCTCGAAGGACCCGGGCAGCGACCGAACGTTGGGGAAGTTCGAAGAGACAGCGCTCGCCCCAGACCATCGACGCTGTCGAGAGGGCATTGGCGGCGAGGCAGGTCGGAGCACCAACGGTGACCATTGCCAGTGGTTCGGCCACCGGCCACCCCGTCGCAGGATCGATCAGATGGTGGAGCGTGGTCGCTCCTCGCTGCCAGCGGCGCACGTCGCTCGATGATGACGCAATGCCCCCGCCGGTGACGGCGATGACCTCGTCGACTTCGTCGCGTCGACCGGTCCGGGCTTCGCGGGTGATTCCAATCTGCCAGCCTTCAGCTGGCGGCGGGCCGGCAATCCGGAGGTCGCCGCCAAGGTCGACCAGACAGCCGACAGCGAGATCGGTGGCGATCTGCTCGGCGGCGATATCAGCGGTTCGGGCTTTGGCAGTTGCCCCGAGGTCGAGGTGCACTCCTGCGGGAAGGGCGATGGTCGAGGCCTTGTGATCGATGACGATCCCCTCGATACCCGGAGCCGGGGCGATTCCGGCAGGGATCGTGATGCCATCGTCGAGGCCAGCATCAAAGTCGCGGTCGTAGCCGAGCACGACGAGGCGGTCGGCGATCGTGGGGTCACAGGCCCCACCCGTGGAGCGTGCAGCATCGATGGCGGCAGCCACAAGGTCAATCATCGTGGCGCTTACCCCCATCGGGCCCTGACCGGCGGCGTCATTGAGCGCGAGAATCTCGGTCCCCGGATGGAATCGGCTGGCGGCGTGGTCGCTGAGTGCCAGGACAGTGTCGAGGATGGCCCGGGCTTCAGCAAGGACGGACGCATCGGTCACACCGAGGACCGCCGAAGTCCCCCAGATCGAGAATCGATCGAATGAGGGGCTTCTCGAGTGCTGGATCGCCCCAGGGGCGAGGCTCATGATCCTCCGGTCGTCGCCTGGGGGGCTTGCCCTGAGGGGGACTGGAACTGAGCGCCGTTCGAGCCCGACTGATACTGCGGGGAGCCCTGGTAGGGGTTTTGATACTGCTGGCCGTCATCGCCCCACTGAGTGTCGCTGGATGGCGCTTGCGTACTCGGGTTGCTGTACTGCGCTGAATTGCTCACTGGAGTCGCCGCCCCGGCGGTGGATTTCCCGGCGTATTCGTGGCCGACAAAGAAGGCCATTGCCCCGGTGCCAACAACCGCTCCGATGACGGCCACGCCGGTGACGCTGCGGATGCGCTGCTTGCCGACGGTGCGGGGATTCGTGGTGGACATCATGGATACAAGCTCCTCGTGGTGTCCCCCCATTGTCGCCGACACACGTAAGAGGTGACGTGCCGAGACCTAAGAACTACCGAAGGATTCTGAAGGGATTCTCAGGAAACCGTGGGGATCTCGAGGCGCAAAAGAGCACCTCCACCAGGAGCCGCAGACGCAGCGATCGTGCCTGATTCCTCGGCGACGACCTGGGCCACGATGGCCAGACCGAGGCCCGATCCGGGGAGGGCCCGAGCCGCGGGGGAGCGATAGAAGCGATCAAAGATCTTCGAGAGGTCCTCGTCGGCGATCCCGGGGCCGTGGTCTCGAACCGTGACGACCCCTCTATCCACGCTGACCTCGACGAGGGCACCTTCCGGGCTCCACTTGAGAGCGTTGTCAATAAGGTTCCCGATCGCTCGACCCAGGCGCTCTCGGTGTCCGTGGACCCAGCACTCGGAGGCGTCGAGGCTGATCTCGACATCGCGGGTTCGGCCATGAGTGGCCGCGACCGACACGAGATCATCGACGAGTTGATCAAGGCGGAACCTCGAGGGAGCCTCGACGTGGTGTTCGCCTCGAGCGAGTTCGGCAAGGTCGCCGACCAGGGTGGTGAGTTCCCCGAGCTGGGTAAGGACATCGTCCAGTAATTGCTCACGGGTCGTTGGATCGAGTTCGTCGACCCGACGAAGGACCTCGGTGTTGGTCCTGAGGCTGGTCAGTGGCGTCCGAAGCTCATGGGAGGCATCGAGCACCAATTGGCGTTGCTGGTCTTGTGAGCGCTCGAGGGCACCGAGGAGTTGATTGAAGGCTCGTCGGAGACGACCGAGCTCATCGGTACCTCGCTCGTCAAGGCGTCTGGTCATGTCGGTGGTTTCGGCCAGTTCCTCGACCGCCTCGGCGACTTCGTCGAGGGGTCGGATGGCGGTTCGAGCCACCAAGAGTCCGAGCAGGATGGCGATCACAATGCCACCTCCTGCCACGAAGAGCAGAGTGGATCCCAATCGGTGAAGTTGCTTGTTCACCCCAACCAGTGGGACCACCAACTGGAGTGCACCGCTCCGGGTGAGGATCTGGAACTCAGATCGTGGGCCGATGACCTCACCGGCGCTCAGCGGGATGATCAGTTGGCGGTAGGCGGTCTCTCCGATTTCGATGGTCTCGAAGGTGGCGGTGGCTTGGCCGGCGGCCACCCTCTTGACCGTGGCGTCGACAGGGATTTGACCACCCGGTGCGGCGAGGACCACTGAGCCGTCGAACCCGACGACTTGCAGAGCGGCACCAGCGTTGTCATGGGCTTCGACGGAAGGGCGGTTGGCGGCGGAC
>JBAXAR010000083.1:0-8668 GCA_037142475.1 Actinomycetes bacterium | reverse complement strand
GATCAGGACCAGGAAGAGTTGATCCGCCGGCAGCGAAACGCCGCGAGGAAGGTGCACCGGCGAGGAAGGCAGGATCGGGGCCACTGCCTTCGCCGAAGAAGTGAAGCGAAGAACGATGACGGCTTGCATCACGATGAACAGACCGACAGAGGCAACAACTCGGGCGAGGACTGGCGCCTTGCGAAGTGGTCGGAAAATGAGGAAGTGGAATGCGAGCCCGAGGAGGGTCAGCACTCCCAGAGAGATCAAAAGTGCCGCCCACACCGGGAGGGCGGGCTGCTGAATCACCGTGCCGTAGGCAGCCGTCCCCTGCGAGGGGTGGGCGATGGTGATGAAGACAGGGATGTGAGGTAGCGAGAAACTCTTGGAGCCCAAGAGGTGCACAAGGCCCTCAATGGGCGCCAGCGGATTTGGTATCGGGGGCAAGAACAGTTGCCCGTTCACCCGAAGTCCGTAATAGACGTAGCCGCCGTACATCGCCACGGCGCCGGCGGCGAAGTTCACCACGCCAGAACCCTGATAATTCAATGTGACCGAGAGGGCGATGGCCGCAATGAGCGCTCCCCCTCCAAGGCCGAGGGCGATGGCCTGGGTCTGATCGGCGTTGGCGAAGGCAATGACGAGGAGGACAACGCCGAGGATCCCCGCCACGAAGGCGGGGATCCTCTTCGGCGTCATCCAGCGTCCGACGGACACAGACTTCGTCATGTTCGTTCGACCGTTACCTTGCTACTCAGCCGAAGGCGTTGATCATCTTGCCGTTGTAGGCATCGGCGATCGGGATCCACTTGCCATCCTTGAACTGCTCGATCCCCATCTCGCCGACGCAAACCGCCGGGAACAGCGGGGTGATCTTGCCGCACGCCACCGGGCCTGGGATGCCCCACTGGGGTCCAGCGAAGTTCTTGGTGGCGTCCATGAGCTGCGGAATTGACGCATCAACACCGAGCTTGTTGTACATCTGGGTGATCGTCAAGAGGTTTCCGAATGAAGGTCCAGCGAAGCCGGTGTACTCCATCGTTGGGTTGTACTTCTTGACAACGTCCTGGTAGGCGGCGAGCTCTTCGGAGGCCGGTACGTCCTTCTGCGGCGGTACGAAGTAGTTCACCCCGTAGGCACCGAAGTACCAATTGTTCGGGAAGGTTCCGCCAAGGTGCTGGATCAGCGGAGTGCCGAAGCACAGACCAGTGGTCAGGACCTGCGGGTGAATCCCGAGGCTCTTGAGTGCGTCATAGACAGCGATGCAGCCCTGGACTGGAGTGATCGGAACGAACACGTCAGCGGTACCGCCACCGGCAGCCTTCACTGCAGAGGCCACATCGGCACCCTGCGCTGCCGGGTCAATAAAGACCTCCTTGACAGTGATCCCAGCCTTCTCAAGCGGTGGGGCAAAGAGGATCTTGGCCGATGCCGTTGCACCGGCGTCATTGGTGGCGACCACGGCGACGGTCTTGATCTTGCCAAGACCACCATCGACGAGCCACTTCGCCATACCTGAGACGGTGCCAGGAGCACCAGGCATGTAGGTCTCGGCCGTTGCCTGGGCGAAGTCAGTCGCCGTCAAACCATTACCGATGATGATCGGCTTCTGGCCACCGAGGACCTTGTAGAGCGAGTCATTACCCACCGTGAGCGTGCCGGTCACCACCAAGTGGATGCTCGAGTCATTGAGCATCTGGGTGCCGCACTTCTGGCCGTCCTCTTCGGTCGAGACGTAGCACGACACGAGCTCGAGGGGGTGTCCTTTGACGCCACCGAGCTCTTTGTTGATGTATTTAACGGCCAACGCAGCGCCTGCGGTGTTCTCGGGGAACGAGGGTGAACCGAACTGCTGGTTGACGTAGCCGATCTTGACCGGGGTGGCCATGGAGTCAGCCGCGCCAGCCTTGCCACCGGTGTAGGCGAGGGCCAAGGTGTTGTCGACCTTGGTGTTGGACGATCCGCCGCTGGTGGTCGAACTCGAGGATCCGGATCCTCCCGAGGAGCATGCTGCAGCCAGCGCTCCGGCAGCGACAAGGACTCCCGCGGTGCGCAATGCACTGAGCGTCCTGCTGTTCCTAATGATTGCCATGTGCCCCCCTTTTGATCTCGGTAATCCAGCCACCGGCACCGGTGCTGACCGTGCGAGGAACCTACCACCGCGACTCGATCCCGTCATCTCCCCGGGTCCACCTCGGATCAACATGGGGAGGCCGGGATCGATAGCGTCGTGGCTGGCGATCGATGTCTCGTAACCTTGAGGTTCACACCATCACCGCAATGAGGAGGACCCGTGGGGCTGTCGATCGGAATCGTCGGACTACCGAACGTAGGAAAGTCGACGCTGTTCAACGCCTTGACTCAGAACGATGTCCTGGCGGCGAACTACCCGTTCGCCACCATCGAGCCCAACGTTGGCGTCGTCCCGGTTCCTGACGCTCGCCTTGACGTGCTTGCCGGGATTTTCGAATCCGAGCGGATCCTGCCTGCCTCGGTGACGTTCGTCGACATCGCCGGCATCGTGAAGGGCGCATCAGAGGGTGAGGGTCTGGGGAACAAGTTCTTGGCCGCCATCCGGGAGTCCGATGCGATCTGTCAAGTGGTCAGGACCTTCGTCGACGAGGACGTGATCCACGTCGAGGGAAAAGTCGACCCCCTGTCGGATATCGAGACGATCAACACTGAGTTGATTCTCGCTGACCTCCAGACCATCGACAACCGCCTTCCCAAGCTTGAGAAGGAAGCACGCAAGAATGCTGATCTCGCACCGGTGGTGGCAGCGATCACGAGTGCTCGAGCCATCCTCAACGACGGTCGCACGGTGATCTCGGCCGCGGCCGAGCTCGATCTCGAGGCACTCGGCGACCTCCATCTCCTCACGGCGAAGCCCTTTCTCTACGTCTTCAATATCGACGAGGCAGGAATCGCCGACGCATCAAGGATCGCCGAGCTCGAGGCCATGGTCGCCCCTGCTCCAGCAATCGTTCTGTGCGCGCAACTCGAAGCGGAACTCTCGACGGTCGAAGGCGACGATCTCACTGATCTCCTCGATTCCTACGGTCTCGATGAACGCGGGCTCGATCGATTGGTCAGCCTCGGCTTCGAGACGCTCGGCCTCCAGACCTACCTCACCGCAGGGCCCAAAGAGGCTCGCGCGTGGACGATCGCCGTTGGCGACACCGCCCCCAAGGCCGCTGGTGTGATCCACACCGACTTTGAACGTGGCTTCATTAAGGCCGAGATCGTCAGTTTTGGTGACCTCGTCGAAGCTGGATCGATGGCGAGCGCAAAATCAGCCGGTCGGGTCCGCCTTGAAGGCAAGGACTACGTGATGGCCGACGGGGATGTCGTCGAGTTCCGCTTCAACGTTTAATCGCCTCCGAGGCCTTAGTGGCACCACGCAGCCTCATGCCATCTAGAATCGACGGTGGCGTGCCACGACAGATGTCGGCGCCGGGATGAAATGAAGCCCGCGCCATCTGCGCGCCCCGACGAAGGAGCCCCCAACACATGACCACTACTGACTTCAAGGTCGCCGATCTCAGCCTCGCTGAATTCGGCCGCAACGAGATCCGCCTTGCCGAGCACGAGATGCCTGGTCTCATGGCCATGCGCTCCGAGTTCGGAGCCTCGAAGCCCCTCGCCGGAGCCCGCATCACCGGCAGTCTCCACATGACGATCCAGACCGCTGTGCTGATCGAGACCCTTGTCGCTCTTGGCGCCGAGGTCCGTTGGGCCAGCTGCAACATCTTCTCGACCCAGGATCACGCTGCAGCAGCAGTTGCAGTCGGGCCTGATGGCACCCCCGAGGACCCGAAGGGGATCCCGGTCTTCGCATGGAAGGGCGAAACCCTTGAGGACTACTGGTGGTGCACCGACATGGCCCTGAGCTGGCCCGGCGAGGACGGCCCAACCGCCATCCTCGATGACGGTGGCGACGCCACCTTGCTGATCCACAAGGGCCTCGAATTCGAGAAGGCCGGCGAGGTTCCCGCCGCAGGAGCAGGAGACTCTGAGGAGTATGGCGTGATCCTGGCGCTGCTCACCACGCTCGTCGCCGAACAGCCGGGCCGATTCACGTCCGCTGCAAACTCCATCAAGGGCGTCTCTGAGGAGACCACCACTGGTGTGCTTCGTCTCTACGACATGCAGCGCAGTGGTGAGTTGCTGTTCCCCGCCATCAACGTCAACGACGCTGTCACCAAGTCGAAGTTCGACAACAAGTACGGCTGCCGCCACAGCCTTGTCGACGGCCTGAACCGGGCTACCGACGTCCTCATCGGCGGCAAGGTCGCTGTGGTCTGCGGCTACGGCGACGTCGGCAAGGGTTGCGCCGAGTCACTCCGCGGCCAGGGTGCACGAGTCATCGTGACCGAGATCGACCCAATCTGCGCCCTTCAGGCGGCCATGGACGGCTACGAGGTCACCACCCTTGAGGACTCCCTGAGCCGGGCCGACATCATCATCTCGGCCACCGGGAACAAGGACGTGATCCGGGTCGAGCACATGGAAGCCATGAAGCACCAGACGATCGTGGCCAACATCGGACACTTTGACAATGAGATCGACATGGCGGGCCTCACCGCCCTGCCCGGGATCAAGCGAGTGACCATCAAGCCCCAGGTCGACGAGTGGGTCTTCCCTGATGGTCACACCATCATCGTGCTGTCGGAGGGTCGACTGATGAACCTTGGCAACGCCACTGGCCACCCGAGCTTCGTGATGAGCGCCTCGTTCACCAACCAGGTCATGGCCCAGATCGAGTTGCACACCAACACGCATACCTACCCCACCGGGGTCTACGTCCTGCCCAAGCACCTCGACGAGAAGGTCGCCCGACTTCACCTCGGCGCTCTTGGCGTCAAGCTCACCGAGCTGTCACCGGCTCAGGCGGCGTACCTCGGCCTCGATGCCGATGGTCCGTACAAGGCGGACACCTACCGGTACTAATCGCTGGCGCCGCTCTATCGAGGCGGCGTCGATTTCTGTACGAAAGCCCGGGCCTCAGGGTCCGGGCTTTCGTGTGTCCTGACCCCACACGACGAGATGGGCCCTAGCCCACCCCCGCGAAGAGGTCGTCTTCGACGCCAACCTGACCGGTGGGATCTTGCACTCGCACGAACCACTCCTGGGTGAAAAAGGTTCGGAATACCTCCGGCGGCATCTTGAGAAAGAACGAGTCTGCGGTCTGTGACGCGTGAGCAGCCAGCGCCGCTCGCTTGATATCGGCGTAGTCCCCGAGGTCAAGAATGGCGCCGATCTCGTGGTCCTCGGTTCCCATGTCGGGCCGCTCCTCGGCCTCATCGGGCTCTGGGATCTCAATCCCCGCCGCCGCCATCAACTCACCCATCCGCTCGAACACTGACTTCGGAATCGTGGCGTAATACAGCTTCGGAGTGGCGGCCGCCATCTCGACGGCGGCCAGTGTCACCCGATTGGCTTGGATGTGATCGGGGTGACCGTAGAAGCCCTTCTCGTCGTAGGTGATCACCACGTCGGGTCGCTCCTCATCAAGGATCGCAGCGAGTCGAGCCGCAGCGTCAGCCACTGGGGTAGCCCAGAACGACTTTGGATCGTCATTCTGCGTCCAGCCCATCATCCCTGAGTCGTGGTAGCCGAGCATCACGAGACGCTCGACGCCGAGGATGTCACACGCCGCCTCGAGTTCGGCGCGCCGGTGTGCGACGACTGAATCGATGTCGTGGTCCTCGTGGTCTGGAGGGTGACCCAACGGGCTGTCACCGAGCTCACCGTTCGTGCAGGTGACCAGCACCACCCGGACACCATGGGCCGCATAGTGGGCGATGGTGGCACCCGTCGACGAGGCCTCATCATCAGGGTGAGCGTGGACCAAGAGGAGCGTGGGGCGTTTGGGCACAGTTCGATGCTAGGACGCGGCAGGCGGACCCCATGACGGGACCCCAGCGAAGAGATCGTCCTCGGGCAGCGGGGAGCCGGTGTTATCGGCGGCTCTCACGAAGGACTCGGTTCCGAAAATCGCCCTGAAGAGTTCGGGCTCCATAGCCACCAGGTCGGCGTTGTCGACCTGGGATCCGTGGGCAGCGAGGGCCGCACGCTTGATTTCGGAGACTGGCCCACAGTCGATGACTGTCTGGACCAAGTCATCGTCGGTTCCCACGATGAGTTCGGACTCGATCCACTCGGGCAGCACTCGTGCTGCGGCGGCGGCGAGCTCAGCAAAACCCTTACGGGGCCCAGTCGCCATCGCCACGAAGTACAGCTTGCAGGGATGCTGAGCGAGAGCGAGGCCTGCCATCGTGGCGTGGTGGGTGGCGATGTGGTCCGGGTGCCCATAGAAGCCGTCATCGGCGTAGGTCACCACGACCTGCGGCTGCTCTTCGGTGATGATCGCAGCGATGCGAGCTCCCACCTCATCGAGGGGGGCTTGGACAAAGGAGCGATGATCATCGTTGGCGTCCCACCCCGCCATCCCCGAGTCCCGATAGCCCAGCGTCTCAAGACGATCGACACCAAGAATCTCAGTCGCTCGAAGGAGTTCCGAGCGTCGTTCGGCACCGACGGCCTCGGGGGCATGGCCCTCATCGTGTGATCCGCGACCCACCGAGTCGAACCCGAGGTGACCATCAGTGCAGGTGATGAGGACCTGACGGACCCCCTCTCGGCTGTAGCGAGCGATGACTCCCCCAGTGAAGAGTGCCTCATCGTCAGGATGGGCGTGGATGCTGAGCATGGTCATCTGAGCCGGCGTCATCGTCTTCAGCCTACGGCCGGCGGCTTAGCCGCCGATCTGGAATGCCTTGACAACCAGCAAGGCCACCGAGACCACCAGGTAGATGGCCAAGCCCACCAACACCGTGCGGCGCCAACCAACGAGTGGTGGTCGGCTCAGCAGGTTCAGCGGCGGCATCCGCCACTCAGATCGATCGATGGATCGATCCCGTTTCACCGGAGTGTGCCCAATGGCGAACGCGATGCCACCAGCGATCAGACCGAGGACGAGGACGCCCCCCAGCCACTCGGCGAGAAGGACCACGTTGACGTGCGGGAATGCCGTGGTGACGATCAGAATCATCGAGAGGACCACCAGCACCGAAACAATCACGGTCGCTAGGGCATTGAGCCACGGACGATTCACCCAGGGCCCAAGGACTTGTTCGTCATTGCACAAGAGCAGAAGGAAGACCGTGCACAACGGGAGCAGGAGACCAGCGAGCGCTTGGACGGTGGTGGTAATCAGGCCCAAGGGAGCGCCAGGAATCAGCACGATCCCAGCGGCCAGGATCACCAGCGCGGTGAAACCGCCGTAGAAGGCCTTGGCCTCCCGCCACCCCTTGTCGAGCGAGTGTTGGGTCTTGGCCACGTCCCCGAACGCGTAGGTCGTCGCCAGCGTGACCGCTGCTGCCCCAATGATCGAGGCATTGAACAAGATGATGGCGAAGAAAGCACCGGCCCAGGGTCCGACCGTCACTTTGAGACCCCGGGCCACGTCGAGGGCATTGGTGAAGTGGCCGAAGTACCGCGGTCCGATGAGGGCCGCCGCAACCACCGAGACGATGATCACGGCACTTCCCACCGCCACGAGGGATCCGAGCACGGTGTCGACCCGTTCGTAATTGATCCAGCGGGGAGTGATCTTCTTGTCCACGATGTTCGACTGCTGGAAGAACAACTGCCAAGGAGCCACGGTGGTTCCCACGATGGCGATGATCAGCAGAACTGCATTCGACGACACGCCACCGCGGATGCCCGGAACCATGAGGTGGTGCACCAGGGCTCCCGCTGACGGATGGGAGAAGACCAGCAGGGGGATCATCAGCAGATTGGCGAAGACGAAGAGGAACATGAAGCGCTCCCACCTGCGGAAGCTGCCGGTGGTGGTCATCACGATCAGCCCGATGCCGGCAATGGGCACCGCCCATCGAGGACTCACGTTGAAGTACGAGAGGGCAAGGCCGATGCCGATGAATTCGGTCGCGATGGTGAAGAAGTTGAGAACGAAGAGGTCGGCCACCGCCACTCCACCCCAGAATCGGCCGTAGCGCTCCTGAATCAGCCGCCCATGTCCCACGCCGGTCACTGCTCCGAGGCGAACCACCATCTCTTGATTCACGATAAGGACGGGTATCAGGAGCGGCAAGGTCCACAGCAGCGAGAGACCGAAATCTTGACCCGCCTGGGCGTAGGTCGAGATGCCACCGGCATCGTTGTCCCCCACCATCACGATGATCCCGGGACCCAAAATGGCGAGCAGCGTCAGGATCTTGGCGCGCAGCCCCTTGCGCGTGGAGGTGTCATGTCGCTGGATCGTTCCGAAGGCCCCCGTGATGGAGGTGTCGGACTCATGGATATCGGGGGATGCCATTGCTCACCTCCTTCGGGTCGTCATCGATTCGTGCATGGTGGCGCGAACCTCACGGCCTCGGGCGGGTCAGCCTTGGGGCAGCCCTCCGTCCGTCACGTTCGCTCTTCTCGCCGGGCCAATAGCCCGACGTTCGGTACTTGGGGGTTTCAGCGTTCCTCCCGGGTCGAAGGTACGAAGCGAGATCTCAAGCGGCGATGTGGCACCATCACTCCTCGACCGTGGCCATGCCGAATTCACGCCGCCACCCCTGGGGAAGCAGGAGCTCGATGAGGTCGTCGATGGTCACCACACCGACAAGAAGACCATGGTCCTCCTCGACGACCGGGACCACAGTCAGGTTGAAGT
>JBAXAR010000082.1:0-8791 GCA_037142475.1 Actinomycetes bacterium | reverse complement strand
GTAGACGACATCGAAGCGCTCACCGAGGGCCTCGGCGGCGGCGTAGACATCGGCGACAACGAATCGAGCGTCGATCCCGCACCGAGATGCAAGGCGGCGTGCTTCGATGATCGCCGGCTCAGAGAAATCCAGGCCGGTGACCTTCGCCCCCTGTCGGGCCCACGACAATGTGTCGAGGCCGAGGTGGCACTGAAGGTGAAGAAGCGATGCCCCCTCTACCGAACCGAGTTCATCGGACTCGAACGCTTGAAGCGTGCTTCCACCCGCAACGAACGACTCGATCCCATAGAAGTCGCTTGCGGCGTGGATTGGAGTTCGCTCATCCCAGTTCCGCCGGTTTGCTTCCACCGCATCGCCATGATGCCCCTTGGAATCCATAGTGCTGATGATGGCATAGACGGTCGCTGTCAGAGGCCCTCCCGGCGCTGTGGGAAGATCTCTATTCGCCTGCACCCCTCGGCAACCCCTCTCATGATCACCGGAACCAACCTCACCATCGAAATTGGACAGCGAACGCTCGTACGAGAGGCTTCATTCCTCATCGGCACCGGCGAGAAGGTTGGAATTGTCGGCCGAAACGGAACAGGGAAATCGACGCTGATCTCAGTCTTGGTCAATGAACCGGATCCAGAGGTCCAACACCGAGGCGATCTCAAGATCGTCGGCACCCTCGGGTTCCTCCCGCAAGTCCCCTCACCCAAGGGTCTGGGTCTCGACGCCAGCGGCTTCTCTCATGTGCTGAGCGCTCGAGGCCTCGATGTCCTCGACGACCAGCTCGGAGCCGCTCGTAAAGCCATGAGTGAGGATCCCAGCTCTGAGAACATTGAGCTGTTCAGCAGTCTCGAAGAGCAATATCGAGAGCTTGGTGGCTACGAGGCAGAAGCCACGATGGCTCGGCTGGCCGATGGCGTTGGGCTCCGCCAAGACCTCCTGTTCGAGGACATCGAGACACTCTCGGGAGGCCAGCGACGCAGAGTCGACATCGTTCGCCTGCTGTTTCATGGTCCAGAGATCATGATCCTCGACGAGCCGACCAACCACCTTGATCTCTCCGCGAAGCGCTGGTTGATGGACGAGCTCTCCGCATTCAATGGCACGATGCTCGTCATCAGCCACGACCTTGACCTCCTGGACAAGGCAATTGACAAGGTGCTCCACCTCAGTGACGCCCGACTCACTGAGTACAAGGGGAACTACACGACCTTTATGGGGCGCCTCGAAGTTGACCAGGCCCAGCGCGCCAAGGCTTCCGCCATGGAAGAAAAAGAGATCAAGCGCCTTTCGAGCCTTGCGGACTCCATGCGAGGCCAGACCGAAAAGCGGGCCAAGACAGCCAAGGCACTCGACCGACGCGTTGACCGGATCCAGTCGAACCGCACCGAGGTCCACCGAGTCGAGAAGAAAGTTCGCCTCCGGCTTCCCACGCCGATCCGCTCAGGTGAGACGCCACTCGAGGTCAGCAGCATCAAGGTCGCCTACGGGCCAAAAGTTATCCTGAAGGGAATCAGGCTCCACGCTGGTCGCGGGGACCGCATCGCCGTCGTCGGCAAGAACGGAGCGGGCAAGTCCAGTCTGCTCCGATGCCTCGCTGGTGTGCAGGAGCCCAGCTCCGGCAAAGTGCACCTCGGGCCCAATGTCCACCTGGGGTACTTCGCCCAGGAGCATGAGCAGATCGATCTCGACGCGAGTTCCCTCGACAATGTCGATGACTCGGTCCTCACCCAGGAAGCAGAACGTCGTGCCCTGCTCGGTTCCTTCGGACTCAGCGGCGCCGCCATGGAGCAGCCGGCTGGTTCACTCTCCGGAGGTGAGCGGGCAAAACTCGGCCTCGCCATGCTTTCCGCCGGACGCTCGAACCTGCTCATCCTCGACGAGCCCACCAACAACCTTGACCCGGCATCGGTCGAAGCGGTGGGGCGCATGTTCAGTGTCTGGGAGGGAACAATCGTCGTCGTGAGTCACGAACCAGCATTCGTCGAGGCCCTTGACCCGACACATTGCCTTCGTCTGCCGGACGAGCGTTTCGATCTCTGGCGCGACGAGGACATTGACGTCGTTGCCATGCGATGAGGGCCATGTCGCTCTCTCGCTCGTCCTAGCCTGTCGACCATGGCACGCGACATCATCGACGACCGATTCATCGGAGCCCTTCACCTTCGGGCACTGACCCATCAAGGTCTCGAGCACGATCCGGTTCATGAACACATCGCGGTCCAAGCTGGAACCATTAACTCGTTGATGGACGGCGGCTACGAGGGTGACACAACCCTCGGTGAAGTGATGCGACTCGGCAATCTCGGAATCGGCACCATCCAGCAACTCGATGGTGAATTGATCATCATTGACGGGGTGCCGTGGGTGGCCGCAGCAGACGGTTCAGTCCGCCAGGTGTCTTCCTCGGTTAAGACACCCTTCGCTGTGGTCTGCCACTTCTCCCCCTCCGCTCCCATCGATCTCGAAGGCCCATTGGATTTCACTGCCCTGACTACGACCCTCGACACCATCGTTGCTGATGACGCCTCGATTGCTGCGATCAGGATCGACGGAATGTTCGGCGATCTCAAGCTGAGAAGCGTGGCCCGTCAACAACCCCCCTATCCGCCTCTTGGCGAGGTTGTTGCCCATCAGAGTGAGTGGTTGGTCGGCACGACTGCTGGATCGGTGATCGGCTTCCGATTTCCAGACACCACGGCCGGCCTCGAGGTTCCCGGGTATCACCTGCACTTCATCGCTGATGATCGCACCTCTGGTGGGCACATCTTGGATCTGACTGTTCTCTCGGGTCGCGTGAGTACCGACCACTGCGAGGAACTCCACGTCGAACTCCCCGATGGCGTGAATCTTGGCGTCCCGGGAGTCGCAGACCGAGAGGGCATCAAGCGAGCCGAAGGGGGCTCCCGAGACTCGTAGCACCGAGGCCACAGAACGGAGGCCCGCGCTGTGGTGCTCCCTGCGAGGTTGGTACGGTTCGGTGGATGGATCGTGCGGTCTTACTGCTTGTGTGCCCCGATGCCCCTGGAATCTTGGCCGACGTCGCAACCTGGGTGGCGCAGTCGGGGGGCAGCATCGTTGATGCAGCCCAAACCAGTGACATCGATCATGGCCTTTTCATCCAGCGTGTGGAGTTCGACCACACTGAGGACGTCGAGGAATTGCGGCGGTCATTTCGCGACCTCGCCGTCCGTTGGGCAATGTGGTGGGAACTCCAGGTGCCCAAGGAAAAGGCTCGGCTTAGCATCCTGGTCACCAAGGAGGCCCACTGCCTCTATGACCTCCTTGGCCGTTGCGCATCGGGCGATCTTCCTGCCTTCGTGGTCTCAGTGATTTCCAACCGGAGTGATCTTGAAGAGGCTGCCGGTCGCTTTGGTGTTCCCTTCCATCACCTTCCCGTCGATGCCGACGATCCCGATGCTCGACTCGCCCAAGAGAATCAGGTCAACGCGGTGCTCGAGGCCGATCAACCCGATCTCGTCATACTGGCGCGCTACATGAGGGTCTTAACGCCCCAATTCACCGAGCGATGGTCCGAGAGAACCATCAACATTCATCACTCGTTCCTCCCCGCCTTCATCGGAGCAAATGCCTACCGGCAAGCGTGGGAGCGAGGGGTCAAGCTCATCGGGGCCACCGCCCACTATGTGACCTCAGGTCTCGATGAGGGCCCGATCATCACTCAAGATGTTGCACGCGTTGCACCTGGTGACACCCCGGTCACGATGGCTCGCCGAGGCCGTGATCTCGAATCGCTCGTTCTCTCAACCGCGGTCAGGGCGCACCTCGAACATCGAGTCATCGCCTATTCAGGGCGAACCGTCGTCTTCGACTAACACCACAACGAGTCCCCGTCGAGAGCGCTAAAGGAAAACCTCCGCCCCACGGTCTCGTTGGGGAACAGTCAGGCGGTGGGAATTCTGGCCAGCCTGACCGTGTCGGTTGCTGGTGTCTCAGAGTCATGAGACCCCGAAAGCACCAAAATGACATCTCCCGGCTTGGCGAGGCCCACTGCGAGGAGATGGTCGATCGCCACGGCAGTGAGACCCCTTGGGTCGCCTCCATCGTGGACAAGAACAGAGGCGACGCCCCAACTCATCCGAAGTTGGCTGGCCCGATACTCAGTCGTCGTCACCGCCAGGATTGGCATCGATGGCCGGAAGCGCGAGATCGCTCGAACTGTCGCTCCGGAAGCGGAGAACGCCACAATCGCTGCTGCGTCTTCTTCCAGAGCAGCTCTCCAGCCCGCTCCCGTGATCGCCGCCGTGATCCGGAGTGCTGATGCCCGGTCGCCTGACACCTCTTGGACGCCGAGACTGGCTCCCCAATGGGCGTAATCGAAATCCCGTTCCGCTCGTCGCAGGATGCGGTCGATCGTCTCGATGACCAGCGCTGGGTTCTCTCCGATTGCCGTCTCCGCTGACAGCATGACGGCGCTGGTGCCATCGAGGACTGCATTCGCCACGTCGGTCACTTCAGCGCGTGTCGGCACCTTGGCGTGGATCATCGATTCGAGCATCTGCGTCGCCGTGATGGCGGGTCGCCCAAAGCGAACCCCTGACCTGATGATCTGTTTCTGAAGCGATGGCACGTCTTCGATCGGGAGCCGGACGCCGAGGTCGCCCCGAGCCACCATCACCGAGTCCGCCACCCGCACAATCCCGTCGAGGTCATCAACGGCCTCCTGGGTTTCAATCTTGGCCACAATGAGGCAGGGGTGTGAGCCGGTAGCCACTCGCACTGCGGCGATATCGGCCGGGCTTCGGACGAAGGAGACGGCAATCGCCTCAACATCCTCAGCAATCAGCGCAGCGATCCGCTCCACGTCTTCTGGCGTTGGCGTGGGCAGGCTGAGTGCATGGCTTGGGATCGTGACTCCAGGACGCCCCTGAACGTGACCTCCTGAGGCCACGTTCGTCACAATGCTGGTATCTCCAACCTCGGAGACCACAAGTGCGATCCCTCCATCACCCAACACGATGGTGTCACCGATCTTGAGCGACCCGAAGCCTTCGTCAAGCACAACGCCCACAGTGGTTCCGTTACTTTCGGGCGTCTCCGCTGCAAGTGTGAGCCGCACAGTGCCACCGTCATGAAACTCAACACCGTCCTCGACGAAGGGTGTGCTGCGGACTTTGGGGCCAGGGAGGTCCGCCAAGATCCCGATGCCCGGGACCGCTTCGCGGATTCGACGGATCTTGGCGATTGACTCCTCGATCGAGCCATGCGAAAGCGAGACGCGGGCCACATCCATGCCAGCGGCAGCCATGGCCTTCAAGGTGGCCGAGTCTTCAGAGGCGGGGCCAATCGTGGCGATAATCCTTGTTCGCCGGCCGGCGTATGGAGGCCGTCGGGAGCCGGCCTGCACCTCGTGAAGGAAATTTGATTCTCGAGGGGAAAGAGCCACTGCAACATCGCTTTCGTTGGGAGAGACCAGCCTAACCGACCTGTTGGGGAGCCTTCTTTTGCCGTGAGGTCTTGGTGGCGCCGATATGGCGGCGACGCCATGATTCGTCACTACCATCAGGAGATACGAGGAAAGGGCCAGCCCATGACCGCACGGAGCAACGAAGAAGTCGAAGAGATCCTTGAGGAACTCAGCGCCCATGGACTTGGGGACATCAATCCCGACCAGGAGCAGTTCAGGGCGATACTCGCCAGCGACCTCGACGGACCTCTGCAGTTTGTGAATCTGCTCGGCTACTACGACGAGGCTCGCTACCCAGCCGATCACCGACTCAGTGGTGCCGGCCTCTCGGGCGCTGAGGCCTACGGGCGCTATGGAACCGTCGCCGTCACCGAGATCTCGAAGCGAGGTGGGCGGTTGGATCTCTTCAATGACGTCAAGATGGTCATCGCCGGAGACAATGCAGCGTGGGACCAAGTAGTGATCATGGAGTATCCAAGCATTGACTCGTTCATCGACATGGTTCGGGCCCCCGAGTACGTCGAGGGACTCGTCCACCGAAATGCTGGACTTGAGCGCACCGTGGTGCTGGCGACACGCTCCCTCCTTGGGTAGTCGCGCCGTATGGCAGCCAGAGCAGCGACGACAGACTGCAGAGCGCCATCAGTCCCAGTGAAGAGTGAAGGAAACCCGCCAAGGTTCACCCCCACTCATGGCCGTTTGTACCTGTGGTGACTGGGCTCAGCCAGGATTCTCACCAGAACGCTGCCGTCGGCTCAACGATACGCACCCTCAACGATGCACACCGAGGAACCGGGATCGCTTCGCCCCAGTAAAAACCTTGTAACCCGGGGACGCCCAAGAACCGTGGAGCGATAGCCTCCCGATGAGGGGGATCCCATGAGCGCAGCACCCGGTGCAGAAAGCGAAAATGCTTTCATCTCGCATGCGCTGTTGGGTGTCGTTGGCCCGGTCACCCCCGAGGGCACGACAGATTCGGAATCAGCGGGTGTTGTGATGGGCGAGAAGCACCTTCCCGGTGCCGGGACCCATTGAGTTGCTTGTGATCCGGCCCCGTACACCCGTTGCAATATTCAATGGGGTTGTTCGCTCGTGGCCCTTCTACGGTCTCGAACCCCTGCTCATCATCATCCTGAGTCTCCTGTTCCCATTCTTTGGGCCAGTGGCATCTTCCGGGGCCCTCTCGACCCCGCCACCGGATCTGGTTTTTTCACAGTTGGTGCCAGCAATCCCCGATGGCACGGGAGCTGCGATTCAAATCGATGTTCCCGAAGGAGGATGGTGTCGACTGACCGCTCCAAAGAGCGCCGGAAACATCGGTGTCCCTGACATCGGGTGTCCGAGCTACGGCGGCTGGATGCGAATCGGCAGGCTGCCGCCGAATACCTCTTCTCGGCCCCAAGCGTGGCCGATACGCCTGACGGTCATGGCCTCCGACGGCACCCCGCTCTGGCAGGCAACAACATTGGTCACTGTCCGCACCAGTGGGTATCGAGGCCTTGCGACCGGTGGCAAGGTGACGGTGATCGGTGACTCGATCACGAACGCCAGCAAGATGGCGCTCCTCGCGGTGCTGACCACCACCCGTCAGATCAATGTGGATGCCCGATCGGGCTACACCATCAATCAGCAGTTTCCAGCCCTGTCGGCGGCGTTATCGAGTCCGTTTGGTCACCCAGATGACGCCGTTATGAACCTTGGCACCAACGATGCCTTTATGAGGCTTCTCGGGGGCAGCGTCAGTGGCAACATCGCCCCTTGGGCCCCTACCCCACCGATCCTCGACTGGCACGCCATGTACGACGCGATGGCGTCATCGCTCGCGTCGACTCCTTGCGTTCTGATCGCCACCATGAACACCCATGGCCCCGATCAGACCTTCAACGGAATCATGGCGTCGCAAAATGCTGTTATCCGACAGATCGTCTCGAGTCATCAAAACATGCACGTCTTGGCCTGGAACAAGCTCTTGGGCGAGCACCCGGACTGGTTCGACCATCGGGACTTCCTCGCTGCCGTGCATCCCAACGAGGCGGGACAGATTGGCTACGCCAAGGCCATCAAGCACACGCTCAATGCCGAGTGCCCTCAATGAACGAGCATCGCTGCGGCCGTTCTCGCTCAGACGTCGCTGCGCTGCTGGCCCTCAAGCTCAATGCCGTCCCGCCGGACCGCCCCACGTCCTGCCACCTGCACCAAGAGGACGCCCAAGATCAATGGTGGGCGCTAGTAGCGTTCTCGCCATGAGCACCCACGATCACACGCTGCCCGGAACTGATGTGAAGATCCCCCTCTTAGGGGTCGGCACCTGGGCATGGGGCGACTCCTCTACCTGGGGCATGGGTTCCTACGACGCCACCCTCACCGAGGAGACCATCACCGAAGCGTGGAATGCATCAATCGACGCCGGGGCAACTCTGTTCGACACTGCCGAGATCTATGGATCAGGCGAATCAGAACGGATCATCGGTCGTCTCCTCGCCGCCGATCCCGAGCGGGCGTCAAAGGCAATCCT
Organism: Actinomycetes bacterium; assembly: GCA_037142475.1. GTDB lineage: Bacteria > Actinomycetota > Acidimicrobiia > Acidimicrobiales > RAAP-2 > CAIUMH01. The sequence continues at coordinate 857 of JBAXAR010000082.1, read as the reverse complement.
GGCGACGAAATTCATGCCGTCGCCCTGGAAACTGAACGTCGGCGGCGCCCTCATGACATCCCTGAGGGCTTCGCTGACCCGACTCGGGGTCGAGAAGGTTGCTCTCTATCAGATCCATGGGCCAATCAGTCTCCGGAGCCATGCCGCATTGGCCGAAGCGCTCGCTGGTGCTCATCAAGCAGGCCTCGTCGATGCGGTGGGTGTTTCAAACTACTCAGCCAAAGAAACTCGCAGTATCGCCGCCGAACTTCAGAAGCGTGGCCTTCGCCTCGCCACCAATCAGATCGAATTTTCTCTCCTGCGCCGTTCCCCAGAGACCGGTGGACTCCTCGGAGCCTGCGCAGAGCTCGGCGTCATTCCCCTGGCGTACTCGCCGATCGGCCAGGGCCGGCTCACCGGCAAGTACTCCGTCGCCACACCACCCCCCGGTAAGCGGAATTTCAGCGATCACCCCATGGAGCTCGTGGACAAGGTCGTGGGGGAACTCAAGGCAGTCGGCGAAAAACACGGAGGCAAACTTCCCAGTCAAGTGGCCCTCAACTGGATCATTGCCAAGGGTGCCGTTCCAATCCCGGGAGCAAAGAATCGCTCTCAGGCCGATGAGAATGCTGGAGCCCTCGGCTGGGAGCTCGATGGTGAGGATGTCGAACGACTTGATGCGGCAGCACTCGGTGGTATCCGAACCTTTCAAAGCCGAATTTGGCAACACGGCTAATCGCCAGGGCCTCGAGCGTTATCGCAGTGGCGATCCTTCCGAGCGAGCTAGGTACGCCTCGCTCTAGGTTCAAACCCCCACCGAGCAGACGTGAACGGTGTCGCTAGGTCCAAGTCCCTCTCCGGTGGTCGCATTCCAATCG
>JBAXAR010000081.1:0-8910 GCA_037142475.1 Actinomycetes bacterium | reverse complement strand
GCGTTGGCCTTGGTACGAGCGTCAATCGCCTCGCGGCTGCAGTCGCAGGCATAGAGAAAGCCCGCCGCATAGAGAGCGTCAGCGAGAGCCCGATGGCGCTCTGTTCGCTCCGACTGGCGATACGGGCCTTCGTCGGCGGCAAGGCCGAGCCATTCCATGGCCGAGATGATCCCGTCGAGCCACTCTTGGCGACCACGCTCGGCATCGGTATCTTCGATCCGAAGCACGAAGGTCCCACCGCTTTGACGGGCGAACAGCCAGTTAAACAGTGACGTGCGGGCGCTGCCGACGTGGAAGTAGCCAGTTGGCGATGGCGCAAACCGGACGCGAGGCGTCAAGGGGGAGATCAGTCCTCGACGATCGAGATGGCACCCGTCGGGCAGCCATTGACGGACTCGCGCATCTTCTCGCGCAGGTCCTCGCCCGGGTTCTCGTTGAGGATGTAGAGATACCCATCGTCGCGAACTTCGAAGACCTCAGGGGCAATTCCCATGCACACCCCGTTGCTTGCACATGCGTCAAAATCAACAACAACCTTCATCTGAGCCTCCATGATGTACGCGATTCTGGGCACCGGCTGGTGCCTGATGCCAAGTGTACTGATGCCATGGCGTTGGGCTCTGCACCCACCACGCGATCTCGCGAAAACCTCGCGAAAACCTCGCGAGGTCAGCCAGGCTTGTCGGAACCAACAACCCACATGGCGAAGAACTGACTCCCGCCACCATAGGCGTGGCCGAGGGCTTTGCGTGCCCCTTCGACTTGGTGGTCGCCAGCCATGCCTCGAACCTGCAAGGCAGCTTCGAGGAAGCGAAGCATGCCAGAGGCGCCGATCGGATTCGAGGACAACACACCGCCTGAGCAGTTCCAGGGGATGTCGCCGCCGTCAAGCGACGTGGCCCCCGAGTCAGTGAGCTTCCAGCCGTCGCCCTCGTCACAGAACCCGAGGTTCTCGAGCCACATCGGCTCATACCAACTGAACGGTACGTAGACCTCAGCGCAATCGAGCTCGGCGCGAGGGTTGGTGATCCCTGCTTGGCCGAAGACATCCTTGGCACAGTCCCGACCGGCTTGTGGGTTGATCTGGTTCCGGCCGGCGAACATCGTCGGCTCGGATCGCATTGCCATCCCATGAACCCAGGCTGCCGGTCGACCGGTGGCCGCTTCCTGTGAGGCGGCGACGTCCTCGGACGCGATCACCATGGCGGCGGCGCCATCTGATGAGGGGCAGGACTCAAGGTAGTGAAGTGGGTCCCACAGCATGATGGATTCCTTGACCATCTCGAGCGAGATGTCAGGGAGCTTCAAGTGGGCGTAGGGGTTCTTCAGCGCGTGGAGACGGTCCTTGACGGCCACCTTGAGGCCAATGTCATCAGGTGCCCCAGAACGCCGGATATACGCCCGGATGATCGGAGCGAAATAACCACCAGCGCCAGCGAGAAGTGGTGCCGAGAACGGCTGTGGGACCGAGAGTGCCCACATCGCATCGGATTCGGACTGCTTCTCGAAGGCCACGGTCAGCACCCGCTTATGGACACCTGAGGCCACAAGGTGAGCGGCCACCAGCGCCGTTGAGCCACCGACTGAACCAGCCGTGTGGACTCGCAACATCGGCTTCCCCACCGCTCCAAGTGCTCCGGCGAGATACAACTCGGGCATCATGATGCCCTCGAACATGTCGGGAGCCTTCCCGATGACCACCGCGTCGATATCGGCGTACGCCATGCCGGCATCATCAAGGGCGGCTTGGGCTGCTTCACGGACCAAACCGGCAATCGAGACATCGTCTCGCTTGGCCTTGTGATAAGTCTGGCCGATTCCAATGATTGCGCAACGCTCGCTCATGATGCCCCCTCGAGCACGCACACCAGGTTCTGCTGCAGCACGGGCCCCGAGGTCGCATGGGCGACCGCCCTCGACGCGGTGCCGTCGAAGATTCTCGAGGCTGCCTCACCCATCCGGATGAGGCCACCGGCCATCAGTGGGTTCGCCGCTAGCGGTCCACCCGACGGGTTGATCACCGTCGAGGACTCAAGCCCCAATGCCGAGGCCAAGAGGATCTCTTGGTGCGCAAAGGGGGCATGGATCTCAGCGATGTCGACGGGCTTCTCGGCCACCCCCGCCATGGCTGCGGCCTTGGTGGTCGAGACCGACGTGGTGAGGTCTCTCGCCCCCAAGGCGTGGGTCTCGATCCGGTGGTCGATCCCAGTGATCCACGCTGGGTTCTCGACGATGTCGAATGCTCGGTCCCCGGCGACGAGAATCACGGCTGCGGCGGCATCGGAGAGTGGCGGCAGCGTGTGGGGCCGAAGCGGCGTCACCGCATAGTCCTCAGCGAGAAGATCAGCGACCGAGATGTCCTTGGCCACCTGGGCGTTTGGATTCGTGAGTGCATCGCGTCGCGCCCGAGAGGCAACCGCGGCGAAATCTTCCTCGGTGGCGAGGCCTGCGTCGATCATGGCCTGCGCCTGGAGGGCGGCAAGTGACACCTGGTCTGGCCACAGTGGTCCCATTGTGTAGGGGTCGAGTTGCATCGCCAAGATCCGGTTGAGATCGCCCAGAGAGGACTTCCCGAAGCCATAGACGAGCGCGACGTCCATGTCACCCTCTTGGAGCCGGACCCATGATTCGTAGAGCGCCCACGCAGCATCCATCTCAACGTGGCTCTCAGACTTCGGTGGCCACACGCCGATCGCGTCGAGCGCCATAACGAAACTGAAGGGACCGCCGATCAGGTAGTCGGTCGAACCAGAGCAGATGAAGTCAAGGTCGTCCTTGTTCATGTCGGCCCCGGCAAAGACGTCGGCCAAGACCGGCATCAGGAGCTCGACCTCGTTGGCTTGGTCGATCCGCCGCATTGACGGAGACTGGGCAAACGAGACGATCGCCACCGGGCGGTTCCCCTGCTTCGGGGCTGGTCCACGGCTCACAGGTACTCCTCGAAATCGTCGTAGTTGACGTCAGGCTCATCAATGGGACGGAAGTACTTCACCGAGCCCAGTGTCGGTCCAAGATCCTCAGGGTCCACCCAGACTGCTTCGACCCGCATACCCATACGGACCTCGTCGATTGGGGTCTCCTGGAGGAGCCCCATGAAGGCGATGTCGGCTCCGTCGAGGAGAATCTGCGCACAGATGTAGGGAATCTCGATCGACTGTCCAGCGAAGGGGACATTGACCACGCAGTAGGTGGTCACTGTCCCGGTGTTCGGCAGGACGACCTCTTCGACGGTGGGGACACCGTCAACCGGGCAGGATCCTCGAGAGGGGATGTAGACCTTTTCGCACACTGGGCATCGCTGGCCGATGAACTGTCCCTCCGCATAACCCTTGAGGTTGCGCGACTGCGACAGACCAGCGGAGAAGAAGTAGTCGAGGCGAATAGGCGTCGACAGCATGGTGACCGGCTCGCGGGCACCCTCAGATGTCGTCATGAGGCCTCCTCGACGATGAAGCATCGGACGTCTTGGATCCGGCCGATACGCTCACTGGCAGGAAGAAACTCAGCGGTGACGCGCATGCCTCGCGACAGCGACGCCGGACCATCGGCTTCGACAACGTGGAGCAGCGCAGTGTCCGCTCCATCGAGGGTGATCAGCGCCCAGGCGAAGGGGTGATCGAGTGGGGCATCATCTCGTGGCGAGGCCACCCATGCGAAGGTTTCGACGGTGCCACCCGGGCCGACGTCGACAAACGCTGAGGTCTCTTCCCCGGTCTGAGGGTCGTACTCTGTCGGCGGGACAATGACCCGGCCGCTTTCGCCTCTCGTCCCGACGAACTGACCGTCCCGAAGGGCGGTCAGAAACGCCCCAATGACTGGTCCGGTGGACCTGACATAGGGGTACTCGAGCACGTGAGGGCTCGTGTAGATCTCTGGCGTCTCTGCCATGGCCCCCTCCTTACACATCGCGTGATGCCCCCGGCATCGACTTCCCCGAGAGTAGAACAGATTCTAGTTTCGCCGCCACATCGCAGAACGACGCTGCCCTCCGGCGAGACGTTCTCAGCGCCGAGCGGCTTCCGGAGGTGTCACGTCTCCCGCCTCGAGCAGCAGACTGGCGATGAACTCACGGTCACTCAGGATCGGCATATCAGCCAGGAAGAGTTTTCCGTAGCGCTCGAAGTACATCAACTGCTTGCCGAGCAGAAAATAGCCACGGTCGAAGTCGCTCATCAGGCCACCGGTCTCGGTCGCCATTTTGTGGATCCGTCGCTGAAGGCGGATTCGCTTGATGGTGGCACCGAAGGACCGTTTCTGGAACTCAACACCGTGGGCCTGCGCCACCTGGACCTGCGTGGCGGTCATCATGTCGGCGAAGCTCACCTCCCCGAACGGCTTGAGCAGAATCGGCTCGATCATCGCCCGCATGAACACGCCCAGCTGCGCATCGTCCATCCCCATCGCCTCGCCCACAGCAGGCCCATAGGTACGGATCAGGTGCGAGGTGACGTCATCCCAGGCATCGTCATCGCCGAGCACGGCGGCGAGCATGCGACAGAGGAACCAGTGGGTTTCGGGATCAAGGCGGCCCACGATTCCCCAGTCGATCACGCCGATCGTCCCATCCCGACAGAGCAGAAGGTTCCCTGCGTGGACATCCCCATGGAACATCCGGTTCTTCACCGTCATCTGGAAGAAGCCCCGAATCAGCTGATCGATCAATGGAGCAGGATCGATCCCCATCTCAGCGCACGCTGCAAAATCATCGATTGGCACTCCGTCGAGAAACTCCATCGTGAGCACATTGGGGCCGGACAGCTCAGGAAAGGCCTCGGGCACCGTGATGAGATTCAGTTCCGAGGCCATCGTCATGGCTCTGAAATGTGTCAGCGCTCGGGCCTCGTTGCGAAGATCCATCTCCTCGCCGATCTGCAGACGGAAGCCATCGAGTTGCTGGAAAATCGCTCCGGCGATCTGAGCACCGGTCTGGCGAACCAGGAGCTCAAAGAGAGGCTCCATCAAGTCGAGGTCTGTCGCCACCAGATGATCAATCCCTGGACGGAGCACCTTGACAGCCACCTCGCGGCCGTCATGAAGGGTGGCCCGATGGACGACGGCGATGGACGCTCGTCCAATCGGCTCGTGGTCAAAGGAGGCGAAGGCATCGTCGAGGGCAATCCCGAGATCGTCCTCGACCCGACGGCGAACCTCGCTGAAGCCAACAACCGGTCCAGTATCGAGGCACGAGCGAAACTCATTGGAGATCTCATCGCCAAAGAGGCCTGGTGACGAGGCCAGGATCTGCCCAAACTTGATGAAGGTCCCGCCGACATCCTCGAAGGCGAGGCGCAGTGGTCGTGCGAAGTCCTCGGGCGCCAAGACCCCGTCGCGGGCATGGCGTACCTGTGCCACCCCCAGCGGCGCTAAACGCCGCGCAAACGCTGCCGTGACGACTGCTCCCCGGCGAACCAGGTCCGCCCGAGATGGGGTGGGAAGCCGCCGTGCGTGATAGCGAAGCTCGCTCCCTACGAGAGGGGCAGGCTCATGGTCGGGGTTCATGAGACCACGCTAGGGGCCACATGCCTCGACGGTGACGGGTCTCAGGCCTCGCCGAGGTGCTTCTTGAGGGCCTCGAGGGCTCCGGTGTAGGTGGCAGAGAAGATGTCGAGCATTTCGTCAGGTGCCACCTCGAAGGCCCACGTCACCTTGGAGCCTGCACCAGACTCCTCGACGGTGATGGTGCCCTTGTGAGACTCCAACGGAACTCCATCGATCACTGAGTAGACAAGGCGCCGAGAGGCGTCGTCACGCTCAAGGAGCCGCTCGCGAATCGTCATGCCGAACATGCCCAGAATCCGATCATCGCCCTCGATGACCAAAGAGTCGAGGTCAGGGAAGATCTTGTCGACGCCATTGAAGTCACCGACTGCCGCCCACGCCGTGTCGGCGCTGGCGCTGAGCTCGCACTCAACAGAACCTGAAGCCATGATGATTCCTCTCTCGGGCCGATCAGGCCCCTTGTGGTTCGAATGACACTAGGGCATTTCATCGTGGTCACTGCGAGGGGACTGCCTTAGCAGCGATGCCACGCGGTCAATCAGATCAGGTTGCCCCCGGCAATCCTCGGCCCATCCTTGATGGCGACGAGATTGGCATTGACGTAACTGATGTTGTGCTGCTCATGCCATTCATTCGGGAAGAAGGTCACGAGGCGCGAGGAATGGAAACGACATTTGATCTCGGGCACAAACGCGGAGTAGTTGGCATCCGTGAAATACCAGAAGGAATTCTCGTTGTAGAACGCCACATGAGTGGGATCTTGGAACGCTCCGCGCCCGTCGGTACTCGGCGTATTACTCAGGAGCATCCCGCCGTGAGCCAGCAAACGGTACAGCTCGTTGAACATGGCGATCTTGTCCGGAATGTGCTCGAGGAAATCAACGGCGCGGATGACACCGACGCTGTTGTCCGGAAGATCGATCCCCTTCGTGACGTCACCGACGATGTCCACGCCAGGCTTGTCATAGATGTCCACACCCAAGTAGCCCGGGGGCTTCCGGTGTGCAGCGCCCAAGTCGAGGGCCAGGAGTCCGTTGCGACGAGCCCACGCCAGTGCATTTGCCTCAACGTGGGCGTCGTACAGCGCCACCGTGTCTCGCTGGATACGAGCGTTCAGGGTTGGGTCCGCCTGGGTGTTCTTTGAGTGGATCCGCTGGAGATAGAGACACGCATCGATAATGAAGAAGTCCGAGTGTTGGTAGAGGCGACACATGAGCTCTTGGTCGTCGAGGACGAAGAGTGAGGCGTCATAGCCACCGACCTCTTCGTAGGCCTCCCTCCGAAAGGCTCGCACATGGTTCGGAGCGAACCAGATGTAGCTGACCGAACTCGGAAAGGGTTCCATCGAGTTGCACTGGAGATATGGCTTCCCGTCAACCTCGACCTCGGTGTACTCCCAGCCCATCGCGGCGTTGAAGCGATCATCGTTCCGGCTGCCGTCCTCGTTAATCTGAGCGAAGTGGCTGGAGACGAACCCGGCTTCAGGATGCTCATCGAACGCTTCGACCACCTTGGCGAGGCAGTCAGAACTCAGTAGGTCGTCATGGTCGTATTCGACCAGAAACTCTCCGGTCGCGAGCGAACACGCCCAACGCTTCGCGGCGCCAACTCCCTTGACCGATGAGTCGGCCACAGAAACCTTGATCCGAGGATCATCGACTGAAGGTGACCAACGATTTGCCCCGTTGAGGACGACGATCCATTCCCAATCCTCGAATGTCTGCGAGAGCATTGCTCGCATGCACTCATCAAGATGAGTCCGACGATGGCTCGGGGTGAAGACCGAGACTCGGGGCATAGCTACTGAGCTCCTGAGTCAGTTCGACGGTTACTTGAGTGTGATACCGGCAGGCACACGGGTGGCCAACGAAGGCGACCCAGCGATTGCCTGGTTCAACTGCTCTCGACCGAGCGCAGTGTTGCCGAGGCCATAGTTCAGGAGGCCAACGTTAAAGAGGGTGTTGGCGTCAGTCGGCTTGATGACCAAGATGCGGTTGTAGGTGGAGACGGCTTCTTTGGCCCCAGTCTGGTCGGCTGCCGGGTACACCACAACGCCCTGTGGGAGCGCAGGTGTCTGGGCGGTGGCCAAGTTAAAGAGCGCTGGGAGATAGGTCGGCGTCAAAGAGATGGCACTCTGGTACTCGGTAATGGCAGCCTTACTGTTCCCCTCGGACTGATTGATGACCCCAAGGTTGTAATACGCGTACGTATTGAGGTTTTTCTCGTTCTTGGGGTTCGAAGCGATGAGCTGGTTGTAAATCTCCGTTGCCTTGGTGTTGGCGCCACCCTGCTGAGCAGCGAGCCCTTGCTTCATCAATTCCGTGGGCGTTCCCGAGACCGTCGCTGCATCATTTGATGAGCAAGCTGCCAGTGTGGTTGCCATACCGACGGCGACTACTCCTGTCGCAAGACGAGATCCGAGGGACTTCGAAGAGATTGAAAACATGGTGATGCACCTCTGTTGAGTTGGAATTGGAAACGAAACGATTGAGTATTGACACTACTTCACGACAAGAAGCCGTGACCCCTTGTGGAGCCATTGACCGGGATCAGCGCTTCCCACCATCTTCGGAGGCGCCCGTCTCCTGGCCTAGCGACTCGCTATCCATGTGCAGTTCCTGGTCTGAGCGCTATTGCTCGGAATGTTCATGGTGAATCCGCTCGCCGTGATTGAGGTTGGATAGCACCGTCGGGTGTTGGTGTTCGACACTGCAGTCACCGACGGCGCTGAAGAGAACGCCGTTGAGAACGTCACCGCAACTGACGTTGTACCGTTCACTATCACCGCCGTTCCGGCTCGGTAGTCCCATGAACGACCTTGGTAACCCTGGTAACCCGCGTATCCTGCCGGACTGGCTCCCAGTGAACCCTGGTTCCCAGTTGAACCCTGCGCTCCCGTGGCGCCAACAGGACCCGCAGATCCTGTTGGTCCCGTCGGGCTTGACCCGGTGAGGCCAGTCGGGCCAGTGGCTCCGCCGGTACCTGTTGCACCTTGGGCACCCTGCGGCCCTGTCGGTGCCACCCCTGCGTTCCCAGTTGAACCCTGGTTCCCAGTTGAACCCTGGTTTCCTGCCACACCTTGAGGACCCGTTGCGCCCCTCGCTCCCGCCACGGCGCTGGTCGATCCGGTTGCACCCTGGTTACCAGTTGAACCCTGGACTCCCTGAGGACCAGTTGCGCCCCTCGCTCCCGCTGCCCCCTGCGCCCCGCTGACGAGGCTGTCCGCGCCGGCTGCACCCTGGGCGCCAGTTGAACCCTGGGAGCCAGTTGCGCCCTTCGCTCCCGTTGCCCCGCTGACGAGGCTGTTCGCGCCGGCTGCACCCTGGGCGCCAGTTGAACCCTGGACTCCCTGAGGGCCAGTTGCGCCCCTCGCTCCCGCCACGGCGCTCGCCGTTCCGGTTGCACCCTGGT
>JBAXAR010000080.1:0-9261 GCA_037142475.1 Actinomycetes bacterium | reverse complement strand
GATGCCGCCCGCACTGGCTTTTGGCTCTCGCTCTTCCGTTTTCAAGGAGCAACCATGCACAGGACCCCAACGGGCAGAGGTGCATGTCCCGGAGTTCGTCACAAGTGACTCACTCCCCGCCGTCGACGCGTCCTCAGAGAGGACCCGTTTGTGCGGACTCGTAAAGATAGCCGCTGGTGTCGCTCTTGTCAACGCACACGGGACTTTCTTTCAGAACTTCACCGCACACCTTTCGGCGGGCAGTGATGAAACCATAGCACGTTCCGCGAGGGGCTCTCACCGCCTCGGCAGAGGCTTAGGAATTCACCCCGGCGATCAAGACGGTCTCAGCCTCGAGAAGCGCCCCGAGGCGTTCCAGCTGGACGACGAGGACTCCTGGTCCTGCGCCACCTGGAGTCGTGCGGTTCGACACAGCGACGCCAGGCTGAAGAAGCCTGACTGCGTCTGCGCCAAGCAACGGGTGTTCGGCAACAAGGGACTCGAGGCTCCGGTCGGTTGCAATCGAGTCAGCCACCAAACCCCCAACGATTGCGTGAGCCTGTCGGAACGGAGTTCCTCGTTCGACGAGCATCTCTGCGACGTCGATGGCTGCGGATCCCTGAGTATCAGCGGCGGCCTGCATCCGCTCGACGTTCCATGTTGCAGTCTCAATCATTCCGGCGACGGCTCGAAGCACGAGGCTCACCTGCTCAACGGAATCGAAGAGGGGTTCCTTATCCTCCTGAAGGTCGCGGTTGTAGGCCAGGGGTAGACCCTTGAGCGTGGCAAGAAGGCCGGTGAGGTTCCCGATGAAACGACCGGCCTTTCCTCGTGCGAGCTCCGCGACGTCGGCATTCTTCTTCTGCGGCAGCATCGAACTTCCCGTAGAGAACGCATCATCAAGCGTGCAGAACCCGAACTCCTCAGATGACCACAGCACGATCTCCTCGCCGATCCGGGAGAGGTGAACGCCCAAGAGAGCGATATCGAACAGGGCCTCCGCGACAAAGTCTCGGTCAGAGACAGCGTCGAGGGAGTTCTCAAAGCGTCCGGCAAACCCCAACGCAGCGGCCGTCCCGTCAGGATCAAGTGGGAGCGATGATCCAGCGAGGGCCCCCGCTCCGAGAGGCGAGATGTCCATTCGATGGATGCTGGCAACGATCCGGTCCACGTCACGGCCGAGCGCCCATGCATGAGCTGCAAGGTGATGGCCAAGCATGACCGGTTGCGCTCTCTGGAGATGCGTATAGCCAGGCAGATACGCCGAACCTGCGGCGACGGCTCGCACCAGAAGGACGCGCTGAAGGGCGAGGATGTCTGCAGCGACCACTCCGAGGGAGCGCTTTGTCCAAAGCCTGAGGTCTGTTGCCACCTGGTCATTGCGAGAGCGCCCGGTGTGGAGTTTGGCTCCGGTGTCGCCGGCGATCTCGATCACTCGGCGTTCGACGGCCGTGTGAATGTCCTCATCGTCATCGACGAAGACGAAGGTGCCTCCCGAGAGCTCGCTGGCCACCTGATCGAGGGCTCCATGGAGGACGGTGCCTTCATCGCTCGTGAGGATTCCACCTCTCACGAGTCCATCGACATGGGCGTGACTCCCTGCCACGTCGTCTGGGGCGAGGACTTGGTCATAGTGAAGCGAGACCGAGAGGTCAGCAACTTCCTTCGCCATGCCACCCTGGAGACGCCCGTGCCAGAGCGTCATGGCCGACCCTCTGCGCTTGCACCACCCTGTCGCGCAGCCCACGTGGCGACGCCGAGGCCCCATAGGCGGACAAATCCTTCAGCATCTTCATGTCGAAAGGTGTCCGAGGCGTCATAGGTGGCGAGACCATGGTCGTAGAGCGCCACCGGACTGCGCCGACCTTCGATACGCATCACGCCTGGAGCATCGAACCTCAGCCGCACATCACCAGTGACGTACTTCTGCGTTTCGTCGATGAACGCATCGATTGCCTGCTTCAGTGGTGAGAACCACATGCCGTCATAGACGAGTTCGGCCCAGCGAGGCTCAAGACGAGCCTTCTCGTGGTGAACATCACGTTCGAGGCAGAGGTCCTCGAGATCGGCATGTGCGGCGATAATCGCTAGGGCGCCCGGGCATTCGTAGACCTCTCGGCTCTTGATGCCGACTCTCCGGTTCTCAACCATGTCGAGGCGCCCAAATCCCCGGGACCCTGCTCGACGACCGACCTCATCGATGATGTCAGCGACCGGCATCGACCGGCCATCGACCGAGACGGGCACACCTGCTTCGAAGGAGAGCACCACCTCGTCAGAGTCCTGATTCGTCACTCTCGTCAGTGTGTAGGGGTCGTCAGGAGCAGTCGCCCACGGGTCCTCGATTGCTCCGCACTCGATTGCCCTCCCCCAGAGGTTCTCGTCGATGGAGTAGATCTTTGCCTTTGTCTGCCCGATCGGAATGCCCCACTTGGCGGCGTACTCGACAGAGTCTTCACGAGTCATTCCCCACAACCGAGCCGGAGCGATCACATCAAGGTCAGGGGCGAGCGCACGCGTGCCGACTTCAAAACGAACCTGGTCGTTGCCCTTTCCAGTGCATCCATGGGCCACGGTGTCTGCGCCATGTCGCCGAGCTTCGGCGACGAGGTGCTTCACGATCACCGGGCGCGAGAGTGCAGAAACGAGTGGGTACTTGCCCTCATAGCGGGCGTTGGCCTTGATCGCTGGCACGCAGAAGTCATCTGCCATCTCCGAACGGGCATCGACGACGACCGCTTCGATCGCTCCAGCAGCGCGAGCCCGGCCACAGATCGAGTCCCAGTCTTCTCCGGACGAGTCGGCCGACTGCCCGACGTCGACCAGGACACAGACGACCTCGACCCCATGGTTCTCGATCAGCCAGCGAACCGCCACGGACGTGTCCAGACCACCGCTGTATGCAAGTACGACCCTCTTTGCCATCTCATCTCCTCTTTGCTGCGTTGTGCGTTGTGGATTTCCTGCCTCGAGGCCGAAGCTCTATCCCAGCCAATTCGGCAAGGCGCGCCGCCACGTCGGCGACGCCTACCTCATCAGTGACCGCCACCATGATCGTGTCGTCCCCTGCCACCGTACCGACCACGCCATCGAGGCCGGTGCGATCGAGCGCCGAGGCCACGACATGGGCGCAGCCCGGCGGGGTTCTCACGACGACCAGTGGGCCTGCTGGCGCCACATCGACCGCCCACTCCCCCAGGACCCTGCGGAGGTGGTCAATCGGAGCGATCTGTTGAGCAGGGAGCTCTGGGAGCGCCAAGGCACGATCCCCACCCGGGATCCTGACGGTGATTGCACCGAGTTCTTCGAGGTCACGAGACACCGTCGCCTGGGTCGCCGAAACCCCCTCGTTCGCGAGGAGCTCGACGAGTTGGGCCTGACTTGAGACCACGTGCTCTTCAAGGATCATCGTGATCCGGTGTTGACGCTGCTGCTTCGAAACTCTCATGCCCGGTCCTCTCCGTTCACCCAGCGGAAAATCCCCAGCATCGCTGTACGGCGATGGGCCGCTTGGCGCCAGACGCGACTTCTCGACCCCTCGAGGACTGTCGCCGCAATCTCCTCACCCCGGTGGGCCGGCAAACAGTGCAGCACGATGGCCTCAGATCGAGCCACCTCAAGGAGCTCCTCGCTGATCGAATACCTCCCAAGAGCGATGCGACGGACCTCGGCCTCAGCTTCTTGTCCCATCGATGTCCAGACGTCGGTGTAGAGAATGTCAGCTCCCGCCGCAGCCTCCATCGGATCGGTGAACCTTGTGAGGCTCGCCCCTGATGAAACACCGAAACCCTTGAGGGCGTTGGTGGTGTCGTCGTCGAGCTGATACCCCTCGGGCGCGGCAACTCTCACGTTGATGCCGAGGCTCAAGGCCGCCTGCGCAAGGGAGATCGTGACGTTGTTCGCATCGCCGACGTACGTCAAGGTCTGACCCGAGAGCGCCCTCAGAGAGCTGATACCACCATGTTCGTCGAGGATCGTCAGCATGTCGGCAATGGCCTGACACGGGTGCGACCGATCACTGAGGAGATTCACCACGGAAACGCCCGTCGACGCGTTGTCAAGGGCAGCCCGCATCCTGATCAACACCTCATGATCATTCACCCGGGCCGCGATGATCTGGTGATAGCAGCCCAGGGTCCGAGCGACATCCTCGGCAGTCTCTCTCCGGTCGATCCCCACTTCGGCATCGTTGATCATCACCGGATGACCGCCAAGATCGACCACGGCCATCTCGGTGGCATTACGCGTTCGAGCAGAGGGCTTCTCAAAGACCATGGCGACGCTCGATCCAGCGAGGGATTCTGTTTTTCCCTCGGCGGCGAGCCGGATCACCGACATGACGCCCTCGGGGCCGATGTCGTCGAGATCAAGCAGATGACGTGTCATGACTGGGTGCTCCCCATGGTCTCGTGAAGAATCACTCCCAAGCGGCGGACGGCTTCGTCGATCTCTTCGGAAGAGACCGTCAGAGGCGGCGTCAGTCGAATCACGTCGGGCCGGACGGCGTTGACGATGAGCCCATCTTTTAAGGCCGACGCAGCGACGGCTCCGGCCACCGGAGCGCTCAGCACGGCTCCGAGCAGGAGCCCTCGGCCTCTCACCGCAACGATTCCGTCGAGATCGCTCAGCGAGGACACCAGATGAGCCGATGCCGATGCCGCCGCGTTCGGAGCGTCGATATCGATCATGGTCGCCAGCGTTGCCTTGACGGCCGCCATGGCCAGAGGCTGTCCGCCGAAGGTTGAGCCATGGTCACCCGGACCAAAACAATCAGCAACGTCAGCCTTGGCCCAGCATGCTCCGACAGGGAATCCGTTCCCGAGCGCCTTGGCCATGGTGACCACATCGGGAGTCAGACCCTCGTCTTGAAAGGAAAACCATTGCCCGGTCCGACCAAGGCCGGCTTGCACCTCGTCGACCATGAACAAAGCCCCCGCCTCGCGACAGGCCGCCTCCACCCCAGAGAGATACCCCTTTTCAGGAACGTTGACCCCTCCCTCGGCCTGAATGCATTCGACGAGGACTGCGGCAACATCGCCGATCGCCAGTCGAGCCTTCATTGCGGTGAGATCGCCAAACGGGACGTAGGAGAACCCCTCCGGAAGAGGCTGGAACGGCTCATGTTTTGCTGGCTGACCGGTGGCCGTGAGGGTGGCAAGCGTCCGGCCGTGGAATGAGTCCAAGGTCGTAATCACCGCATGCTTCCCAGGCTGCACCCGACGAGCCAACTTGAGCGCGCACTCATTGGCTTCTGCTCCCGAATTGCAGAGAAACACCCTCCCGCTCGTGCCCGTCGCTGTGGTGAGAAGTCCGTCGATCAGATCTGCCACCTCAGGTCCGAGTTCGTTGGCGAAGAGGTTCGAGACGTGGCTCAGGGTGTTCGCTTGATCGGCGATCGCCGAGGTGACCTCCGGACGGGCATGACCCAGCGATGTCACGGCAAGACCGCAAAGGAAATCGAGGTACTCCTTGCCTTGGTCGTCAATCAGCGTGGTCCCCGAGCCGCTGACGAAGGTGACCGTGGGTTCCGCATAGGTGGCCATGAGATGGGAGCGATTCTTCATGGCGTGACCATCGTTCCCAGACCCGAATCGGTGAACAACTCAACGAGAAGAGAGTGAGGCACCCGTCCATCAAGGATGTGGGCGCGCGAGACGCCTGAGCGCACCGCCGATGAACATGCTTCAACCTTCGGAATCATCCCGCCCGCAGCGGTCCCCGCCTTGACCATGGCATCAAGCTCTGCGGTAGAGATCTGCGCCACGATGCTCTCCGGGTCATCGGGATCAGCGCGGAGTCCGGCAACGTCGGTCAAGAAAATGAGTTTCTCGGCTCCAAGCGAGATGGCGATCGCTCCCGCCACTGTGTCGGCGTTGATGTTGTACGCCTGTCCGAATTCATCAGATCCGATGGTGGCAATGACAGGGATGATGTCCTGAGCGACGAGCCGCTGGACGATGGTTGGATCGACCGAGACCACGTCACCGACGAAGCCAAGCTCGACGTCACGGAGGTCAGCTCGGATCAGATTCGCATCAACCCCAGAGAGGCCAACCGCCAACGGCCCATGGACGTTCATGGCCGACACGATGTCGCTGTTGACTTTTCCAACCAGGACCATCCGCGCCACGTCGAGGGTCTCCGCATCGGTGACCCTGAGGCCGTCCCGAAACTCTGAGACCTTCCCCACCCGCGCCAGGAGGTCGGCTATCTGAGGCCCGCCGCCGTGAATCACCACCGGATGGATTCCCACCGCCTGCAGCAGCACGATGTCTTGGGCAAACGACGCCAAGGCATCGGCCTCGTTCCCATCGGCTAAGGCGTTGCCGCCGTACTTGACCACGACGATCGATCCGGCAAAGTGCCTGATGTAGGGCAGAGCCTCTATGAGAAGGCTTGCGGTGGTGGCTGGATCATGGCGTTGTGAGTTCATGAGGTTGTCCGGTTCTCGTCGATGTAGCCGTAGCCAAGATCAGTGGTGAGGATCGCACCCCGGCCATCGCCGAGGCCAAGATCGATTTCGATCGAAATCCAACGCTCCGCCATGTGGGCAGCAACCGCCTCGTGGTCGTGATCGACACCAACGGCCCCCCGGGAAACAACGGTTCCCCCGTAGCCGATCGTTAGCCGATCTGGATCGAGTTCAATCCCCGCAGTCGCGATATCACTGAGGATCCGCCCCCAATAGGGGTCTTCCCCGTTCAAGGAGCACTTCACCAGCTGCGAGGTAGCGATCTTGCGAGCCCCCTTGTGGGCCTCGTTGTCGCTCAGCGCCCCCGTCACGGTGACCCGCACTGCCTTGGTGGCCCCTTCGGCATCAAATGCCATGTCCTCGGCGAGCTTCATGCAGGCCTTGGTGAGTGCCGCGGTGAATTCCGCTTCATCCACGGAGCCGGCCGCTCCTCCAGCCATGACGATCACCGTGTCATTGGTCGATGTGGCTCCATCGACGTCAAGGGAGTTGAACGAGGGTCCGACGGCAGCCGTCAGCGCCCGCTGCAGGGCTTCTGGGGAAAGATCAGCATCAGTCGTGAGAACGGCAAGCATCGTCGCCATATCAGGAGCCAGCATCGCTGCACCTTTTGCCATGCCACCAATAGTGAACCCGTCCCCCTGGACGAGGACTTCCTTGGCGAAGGTGTCGGTTGTCATGATCGCTGTCGCCGCCAATGTTGCTGCATCGGCCCCATCGCCCAGCGAGCCCCCGAGGTCGGCGACTCCCGACCGCGCCGCATCAAGGGGAAACGGAATCCCGATCAACCCCGTCTGGCAGATGAGAATCTCCTCGGACGGACACTCCAACCCCTCGGCGACGAGCGAGCACAGTTCGTTGGCCGTCGTCATGCCAGGGGCTCCAGTCCCCGCGTTGGCGTTCCCCGACGTCAACAGGACTGCTCTGATCTGGCCTCTCGTTGCGGCCAGATGGAGTCGACTGACCTGCACTGGCGCAGAAGGCGCCTTGTTCTGAGTGAAGACCGCAGCGGTGGCGACCGGAATCCCAGCAGCCACCAACGCAGCGTCAAGGCGGCCTCCCCCTTTGATGCCAACGGCACCTCCGGTTGCCAGAAATCCCTGCGGTGCAGTGATGCTCATGGATAGACCCCAATCGCTGAAAGGCCTGTGGCCTCGTCGAAACCGAGCGCCACATTGGCGCACTGCACTGCTTGACCTGCCGCACCCTTGCCGAGGTTGTCGATGGCGCTCAGGACCAGGAGGTGGTTGGTTCTGGGGTCGACTCGTGCCGTGAGATGGGCGGAGTTCGAACCCGTTGTGTCCTTGGTCGATGGTGGCGCATCGACCACGTGGACGAAGGCCTCATCGTCATAGGCGGCATGGAGGATCTCCATCGCTTCATCGGTCCCCAGCGCTCCGATGGGCCGCGCGTAGCCGGTCACGAGCATGCCGCGGACCATCGGGGCAAGGTGCGGCGTGAACAGGACACTCGCACCGAGCGTCATTTCCATTTCACCCGTATGCCGGTGATCGAGAAGTCCGTAGGCCGTGAAGTTCTCATCGACCGCCGAAAAGTGGAGTTGGTCCGACGCAGCCCGACCAGCACCCGAGACGCCGCTCGCTGCGTCGACGATAATTCCCGTGGTCTCGATCACGCCGGCGTCGACGAAGGGCGCAAAGGCCAAGGTCGTGGCTGTCGGGTAGCACCCAGGCACCGCCACCAGCGAGGCACCCCGAAGGTCATCGCGCGCCCGCTCCACGAGGCCATAGACGGCCTCGGCACAAAGCTCGGGGGCAAGATGCGCTTGCCCGTACCAAGCCTCATAGGAATCGGCAGGGAGCCGGAAATCAGCTCCGAGATCGATGATCGTCCCTACCGAACCCTTCAAGCCAGGTACCAACTTCTGGGATTCCCCGTGCGGCAGAGCGAGGAAGACGACGTCAAGTCCATCAAGGACTTCGCTGCTATTAGGCGCGTAGGTCATCGAACCCACCGCTCCGATCAGCGATGGCGAATGTTCGGCGATGCTTCCGCCCGCATTGCGCTGTGCGGTGGCCACCACGAGCTCGAGATCTGGATGTCCGGCAAGCAGCCGGACCAACTCAGTTCCCGCGTACCCCGATGCTCCTGCGACGCCGACTCTCATAACGCAATTATATACGACAGATCGCATAATCATGCAATACCCTCTGCTCCTGATGGACTAGGAAGTTGGAGTGTCGAGACGCGGCTGGGTCCTCTTTGTGGCGTTGTGCCTGATCTGGGGACTCCCCTACCTCATGATTCGGGTAGCAGTCAGAGAGGTGGACCCGGCGACGTTGGTGCTGCTTCGGACTGCCCCCGTCGCGATTCTTCTTGTTCCCTGGGCCGCAGTCACAGGTCGCCTCAGCCCCCTGCGCGGCCACCTCAAGTGGCTTATCGCCTACTCTGCACTCGAATTTGGGATCCCTTGGTTTCTCATGGGCTCCGCAGAAAAGCATCTGACGAGTTCGCTCACCGCCCTCTTGGTGGCCTCCGTGCCGATGCTTGCTGCCCTGATGTACCGCTTCGCCCATGTCCATGAGCGCCTCGGAGCTCGTCGTTCGACTGGCCTCATCGTCGGAATGCTGGGCGTCGTCGGCCTCGTCGGCCTTAGTGTCGGAGGTTCGACCTGGGTCGGTATTGCCGAGATGGTTCCGGCAGTTATCGGCTACACGATCGGGCCCTTGATCATCGCCACGAAACTCGCCCATATGCCCGGGCCGGGGGTAGTGGGGGCGTCAGTGGGGTTGGTCGGCCTCGCCTATCTCCCCTACGGGGTCACCCATCTCCCATCGCACGTCTCGATC
>JBAXAR010000079.1:0-9309 GCA_037142475.1 Actinomycetes bacterium | reverse complement strand
CCTTGGGGCAGCGGACGTTCTCGAAGAACACTTCGTTGAACTCGGCAGAACCGTCGACCTGCTGAATCGGCCGGACCTCAACGCCTGGCTGCTTCATCGGAACCAAGAGGTAACTGATCCCGGCGTGCGGCGAGGCCTCGGGGTCGGTGCGGGCCAGCAAGAAGACATAGTCGGCGTACTGGGCTTGAGTGGTCCAGACCTTCTGGCCCGTGATGACCCATTCATCGCCGTCGAGTTCAGCCTTGGTGGCCAGTGACGCAAGGTCACTGCCGGAGTTGGGCTCAGAGAAGCCCTGGCACCAGGCGATCTCACCCTTGAGGATCCCGGGGATGAACTGCTGCTTCTGCTCCTCGGTGCCCCATTGCAAGATGGTGGGCCCAACCAACGTGTCACCGAAGAAATCGGCACGAAGGGGGGCCTGGGCCCGGGCGAACTCCTCATTGAGGACGACTTGTTGGAGCAGGCTGAGTCCCTTGCCTCCGTATTCAGTGGGCCAGCTGGCGCAGATCCAGCCGCCATCAAACATTGTCTGGGTCCAGACCTCGGTGAAGTCCTTCCGCTCCTCAGTGGTCATCGAGAAACCTTCGTCAAACCAGCCGGCCGGGAGGTGATCGACGAGCCACTGGCGGATCTCGAGACGGAACGCTTCTGCTTCTGAGGGGTAGGTCAGGTCCATGGCATCTCAGCGTAGTCAGAGGGACACGTGAGAGCCCAAACGAGGTTCCGTTTGTGTCCCACCTGTGAAACGCGAGAGACTACAAGACCCTCCCGCTCTCAAGGAGCACGTGTGCCCAAGACCCCCCTCAAGCTTTATCGCGAGACCAAGGCCTCGTGGGAGCGGTCGCGCCAGGTCGTGATCCCTGACCGGATCGCCCCGAAGCCGGCAGAGCCCGGTGGCGTGCGAGTGGCGTTCTTGATCTACCGAGGCAATCCCCGCTGTGGCGGCCAAGGTGTCTACACCCGTCATCTCTCTCGAGAGTTGGTGGCCCTCGGCCACAGTGTCGAGGTGTTTTCGGGGCCTCCGTGGCCCGAGGTTGACGAGGGCGTGGGCTTCACTCCCGTACGGGGCATGGATCTCTACCGTGAGCCTGATCCTTTTCGGATCCCCAGCCCGCGAGAGTTCACGAGCCGAGAGGACCTCGAAGAGTTCGGCATCATGCTGACCGCCGGGTTCGGTGAGCCGTTGGCCTATTCGAAGCGGATTCGTGAGATTCTCAACGCTCGCCGTGAGGATTTCGACATCATTCATGACAACCAGTGCCTGGGCAGCGGCATCTTGGGCCTGGCCGAAGACGGCTGGCCGATGCTTGAGACCCTGCATCACCCGATCACTGTCGATCGGACCATCGCTCTCGACCACGTCACCAACGCCTATCGCCGGATCACCACCAAGCGCTGGTTCGGCTTCCTTGGCATGCAAGTCAGAGTGGCGCAGAAGTTGCCTGCCATCTTGACGGTGTCGAACAACTCCCGAATCGACATCAACGCGCAGATGGGTGTCCCACTCGAAAACATGACCGTGGTGCCCGTTGGCGTCGACCCTGAGGTCTTCAAGCCGTATCCCGACGTGACGCCGGTCAAGGGTCGCATCATGGTGACCTCGTCGTCTGATGTCCCGATGAAGGGCCTCGTGCCCCTTCTTGAAGCGGTTGCCAAGCTCCGCACGGAACGCGACATTGAACTCATCGTGATTGGGAATCCCCGTCCAGGCGGCCGCGTGGCCACCACGATGGAACGGTTGAACCTCGCTGACATTGTCACCACCGTCAGCGGTGTCACCGACGAAGAGTTGGCGCGCCTCTACGGCGAGGCCGAAGTGGCCGTTGTGCCCTCGCTCTACGAAGGCTTCTCCTTGCCGGCCATCGAGGCCATGGCGTGTGGTGTGCCCGTGGTGGCCACCACGGGTGGAGCGTTGCCCGAGGTCGTGGGTCATGACAACGAGACCGGCCTGTTGGTCACCCCTGATGACCCCGATGCCCTCGTGGTCGCCATTCGCCGCCTTCTCGACGACGCTGACCTGCGAGCCCGCCTCGGAGCAGCGGGCCGTGAGCGGGTCATCCATCGATTCACCTGGCAGGTCACTGCCAAGGGAACCGCTGCGTGCTACGACGCTGTCCTCAAGGGCGAGCCCTTGCCTACCTCTGTGGAGTTCGACTGATGCTCACTGCCAATTACGACACCCTCGGCGTCGAAGCCAACGACCGGGTCCTTGACCTTGGCTGCGGTTTCGGCCGTCACGCCTACGAGTTCGCTCGCCGTGGTGCCTCGATCGTGGCGCTCGATGCCGGTGAGGATGAGGTGCGCGGTGTGCGGGCCACGTTCGCGGCCATGCACGAGGCCGGCGAGATCGACCTCGAAAAGAGCCGTATCGGCACCATCCAGGGCGATGCGCTGCACCTTCCTTTCGCTGACGGGACGTTCGACCGGGTGATCTGCTCTGAGGTGCTCGAGCACATTCCTGATGACGAGGGAGCCATGGCCGAGCTGTCTCGGGTTCTCAAGCCGGGCGGCACCATGGCGATCACGGTGCCTCGCTTCGGCCCTGAGCTCGTGAACTGGGCGCTGTCCGACGAGTACCACGACGTTCCTGGTGGTCACGTCCGGATGTACCGACGCTCCACGCTGTTCGAGCGACTCCGCGGCGCCGGTCTTGAGCCCTACACCTCGCATCACGCCCATGGCCTGCACAGCCCGTATTGGTGGCTCAAGTGCGCAGTTGGCCCGACCAACAACGAGCACCCAGCGGTCAAGGCGTATCACCGCCTGCTGGTCTGGGACATCACCAAGGGACCCCGGACGACCAAGATCGCTGAGAAGATCCTTGCCCCGATCATGGGCAAGAGCTTTGTGGTCTATTTGAAGAAGGCCCCCGCGGTGCGGGGCGTCGAGGTCGCTGCATGACCACGGTGCCGACCATCGGCACGCTGCCCGAGGTCCCTGGGATTCTCACAGCGGAGGAAGTCGCCTTAACGGCGCGCTCGCTGGTGGATCTTCAGCTCCCGAACGGCATGATCCCGTGGTTCCCCGGTGGCCACTGCGACCCATGGAACCACGTCGAGAGCGCCATGGCCCTGTCGGTCTGTGGCTACTACGCCGAGGCAGAAGCGGCGTATCAGTGGCTCGCTGACGTCCAGCTCTCCGACGGCAGCTGGTTCAACTACTACCTCGAGCACTCCATTGAGGACTCGAGGCTCGACACCAATGTCTGTGGCTACATTGCCGCCGGCCTCTGGCACCACGCGTTGGTGACTGGTGATGACTCGATCCTCGAGCGCCATTTCGACATGATGGAGAAGGCGATCGGCTTCGTCCTTCGCTGGCAGCTCCCTGAGGGCTCGATTCGCTGGTCACTCGATGCCGCCGGTCGGATCGAGACCTACGCCCTGCTGACTGGATCATCGTCGCTCTATCACTCGCTTCGTTGTGCGGTGGCCATCGCCGAGCGACTCGGGATTTTGCGTCCCGAGTGGGAGCTCGCTGCTGGTCGCCTCGGTCATGCCGTGGCGCACCACCCTGGTGCGTTTGCTCCCAAGAACGAGTTCGCCATGGACTGGTATTACCCGATGCTCTCGGGCGCCCTCGAGGGCGATGCTGGACGTCGCCGCATCCAAGAGCACTGGGACGAGTTCGTCATGTTCGGCCTCGGCGTTCGCTGTGTCTCGACCTCTGACTGGGTGACCGCCGCCGAGACCGCCGAGTGCGTCATGGCCCTCGATGCCCTGGGGATGCGGGACGAGGCGCTGGAACTCTTCGAGGTCGCACAGGGACACCGGCGGCCTGATGGTTCGTATTGGACTGGTCTTGCCTATCCGGACAACGTGACCTTCCCGAACCTCGAGACGACGTCGTACACGGCAGCAGCGATCATTTTGGCCGCCGACGCACTGAGCTCGACGTCTGCAGCGGCCGGACTCTTCCGAGGAGAGACCCTCGAGGGAACGCTGGACCTCGCTGGTCCTCGATGCGACTCTCGCCACGGTGGCATCTGCCAGATCAACCGCTGAGTCGGATTCAGCCCAGGGGCTGATTCTTGTCTGCGAGCGCCTTTCTGCCGGCGCTGACCCGGGATCGGGTGGTGTGTCGTTCGAGTACGACAGGAGTGCTCAGCACTACTGTCGCACTCGAGCATCCGCTATTGAGGAGAGTCCACTCATGCCATCAACGCCTGCCTTCGCCCTCCTGCGCCCCTCGGGATCCTTCGAGCGCACGACCATCGAGCGTCGAGAGCCAGGAGCGAAGGATGTTCGGATCGCCATTGCCTTTGCCGGGATCTGTCACTCCGACATTCACACCGCACGTGAAGAGTGGGGTTCGGTAACCTTCCCCCTCGTCCCGGGCCATGAGATCGCCGGGGTCGTCGAGGCCATCGGTGCTGAAGTCACGACCTTCTCAATCGGCGACCGGGTCGGCGTTGGATGCATGGTCAACTCCTGTCGCTCGTGCGAGAACTGCCTCGCAGGCGAGGAGCAGTACTGCCTCGAGGGCAATGTCGGGACCTACAACGCAACCGATCGTGACGGGACGACGACCCAGGGCGGCTACTCGACCCATGTGGTGGTCGACGAGCATTTTGTGGTGCCGATCCCCGATGGCCTAGGCCTCGATGTGGCGGCACCGCTGCTGTGCGCGGGAATCACCATGTTCTCGCCCCTGAACCACTGGGGTGCGGGGCCGGGCACGAAGGTTGCCATTGTGGGCCTCGGAGGCCTCGGCCACATGGGCGTCAAGATCGCCCATGCCAAGGGAGCAGAGGTCACCGTCCTGACCAGATCGGAGGACAAAGCCCATGATGCGAAGCGGTTGGGGGCGGATCATTTTGTCGCGACGGGTGATCCTGCCGCCCTTAAAGCACTGCGCGGGACGTTCGACCTGGTTCTCAACACCATTTCGGCGGGGATCAAGGTGTCGGACTATTTGAGCCTTTTGCGCCTCGATGGAGCGTTGGTCAACGTCGGGGTGTCACCAGAGCCGTATTCGGTGCGCTTTGGCAACCTCGCTCAGGCTCGTCGGACCCTGAGTGCCTCTGGCATCGGCGGCATCCGTGAGACCTCTGAGATGCTGGAATTCTGTGCCGAGCACGCTCTCGGCGCTGAAATCGAAGTCATTGCTGCCAGTCAGATCGATGAGGCCTACGACCGAGTGGTGGCCAGCGACGTCCGCTACCGGTTTGTGATCGATATCGCCACGATCTAGCCGCCCGGGGAGGGACCCGTTGTCGCAGCGCTCTGCCACATTCTGAGCAGGAGGTGGCGATGGCGCTGCTCATATTCAGGTGCGTGGGAAGTGGAATCGCTGGGGGAGCGGTGGCATGGCTCTTGCGAGCCTCACTCTTTGAGGACCCGTGGGATCAGTAATGAATCCTCGTTGGTTCGGCCACCACCGGCGACCTGACGCTGCCGATGCGGTGATCCTGGTGGTCGCCATGATGCGATGAAGGGCGTCGCCGAGTGGATCAACGCGTACTGGGCGCTGTCGTGGGTGATACCCACCGCCATCGCCGCCGTCTGGCTTGGGGGTGCACTGCTTTTCTTCGGTTTTGCTGCTGCGGTTCGAGGGATTCGCAGCGCATGGATCGCTCTCTTCCGGCCCGAGGTACGCCGAGAACGAGAGGCTCACGAAGTCCTTCTTGAGGAACTGCGCAACAAGGAATTCGCTCGTCGACACGAGGCTCGAGAACCTGACGACCTCGAAGACGAGAGCGGCCACGACGACTTTGAAGACGAAGACGATGACGAAGACGAAGACGAAGACGATGACGATGATGTCTACGATCCTGACGCGGTGAGCCCCTTCTGGAGCACAGAACAGGGAGCGGCGATCTTGAAGAAAATCCACGAGGACTCCGGATGGCCGAGTGTTTCGGAGGATTGAGAAGCCCAAGAGTCAGCACGGTTCCGCAGTAGGGTCAAGCAACACACCACTGACTGGAGAACCCTCAATGTCGAGCGCTATGACGAAGGTTGCCCTTGCCGCATCGATCGCCGGGTTCAGCGTTGTCGCAGCCGCTTGTGGAACGTCATCGGAACCCTCGACCTCGACGACCGCACCATCGACGACAAAGGCCACGACAACCTCAACGACCACGGCAACGACCACGCCACCCATCGGGGGCCAGGTCACGCGTGTCGATCCCACCGCTTCTGACGAGGCCGCTCTGGTCGCCGCAGGCGCAGCCCATAACAACCTCGCTCCTTCTGATTACACCGGCGTGGCGTCGGGCAGCGTGTACCTCGCCACTGACGGCTCCACGGGCTATCGATGGGCTGGGGCATCGTTGGTGCCGTCATCATCATCGGAGCAGGCTCAGATTGATTCGCAAGATGAGGGGAGTTACCTCATCTTCAGCGAAGCTCCTGGTCAGTCGTGGAACGTGGTCGCCACCACCGGCCTCATGGCCACGTGTCCTCCCGGCGTCCCACCGACCGACGTCGTCGCTGCGTGGGGCTGGGCTCCAGGGACCTGTAACCCGCACCGCTGAGCCACAACATCTCCGGTGGCCGCTCCCGTGCGCGGGGATACGCCAACCACCCGCACGGTCTTGGCAGACTCGGTCCATGGACCAGACAAACGCTTCGGCCACGCAGGACCAGTCCTGCACGAATCCCTTCGGCATCTTCAGTGAGTGCCCCCTCTGCAGCGGCGCACTGACCCCTGAGCATGCGCACTTCAAGTGCCGTAGCTGCGGCTGGCGCGACAGCTGTTGCGACTAATTCGCGAGGGACGGGCGGTCTCGTCTTCCGAGAGAGTCACGGTCGAATCCGACGAGCTAGGCGAGAGCATGCCCACTACGCTTCGCCGATGAGATCTCGACCGATCACGCTGCTGCTTGCTGCAGTGGCAATCTGTTGCTCAAGCCTGGTGGCCCCAGTGGCGTCGGCGTCAACTGGCCCCAAGGTGACCCGCCTCGTGCTCGGCAATTCGAGCGCCTATCAACCCAAGGCGCAGCCGGGGACCACCGACGACTACCACTGCACGTTGCTCGATCCCCACGTGCGACACGACTCGTTCATCACGTCGAGTCAATTCAAGCCCGGCAGTCTCGAGGATCATCATGCGGCGCTCTTCCTTGTGCCCCCGACGATCGCCGCTGCAGCTCGGCGCCACCACCAGATCAACACGGGCTGGACCTGCTTCGGCGAGGCTGCTCTTCCGGGGACCACCCTCGCTCAGTTCCTCAAGAATCCGTTTCTCAGTGAGTGGGCACCCGGCCATGGTGCTGACCGTCTCCCTCAAGGGACAGGAATCCGGCTTCCCAAGGGGAGCCTGGTGATCATCCAGGTGCACTACAACCTCCTTGTTGGCCATCGGCCCGTGCGCAACACCCTTGTCCTCGACACCGTGCCAGCCAACAGCGACCTTGAGCCTCTGACAATCAATTTGGCTCTTGCTCCGCCAGACATTCCCTGCCCTGAAGGTGTCACCGGGCCCTTGTGCTCTGAGCCAGCGGCGCTGGCCAATCTCGGGGTGCGCTTCGGGCCCGATGCGGTGATGCAGGCGACGGGTATCGAGAGGCTTTGTGGAGAGGATCCTGCGAATCCACCGATCAGTACCACGGCACGATGCATCACAAAAGCGTCGAGAACTGGCTGGATCGTGCGAACACAAGCCCATATGCATCTCCTTGGAACAGGGTTTTCGATGGTGCTCGATCCTGGGACCCCTCAGGCCAAAACCGTGCTCTCAGTTCCGCACTACAGCTTCGACGATCAGCGGGCCTACAACCTGGCTCGACCCATCCATGTCGTGAAGGGCCAGCCCCTTGAGATCATCTGCACCTATGACCCGAACTTGTCGACACGCTTGCCCCTGTTGCGAAAGACGTCACCGCATCTGGTGACCTGGGGTGACGGATCAACTGATGAGATGTGCATCGGCCTGGCCTGGGTGGCGCCCAGCCTCCCGCGCACACGGCATCGATCCTGAGGACCACGCAGGCCCGGCTGCAAATTGAGGGTGTGTCCACGCTCCGTCGTACGAGTGGGGACTTCGTCATTTGGACCGTGGGGCGATCCTTCATCAGTGGATGATGAGGTGGGGACCCGTGCGGTGTTGCCATGGTGGGACCAACCGATATAGACGCCTCTGTCTTGCCGGCAAAGGGCGGCAACGACACAAATGGTGACTCATGTATGTAATAATCCGCATTACAAGGAACCGGTGAACCCCCGGATCCGCAGGGGTGGGGAAGCGGGGTGGAGGCTCCTATCCTGCGAGCGAACGCGTGTTCGTATTTAGGGTATTTCCTTCAGAACTGTTACACCCATTTGTGATGATGAGACGGTGGTCATAGGGCCGAACGGACCAAGTCTGGGTGATGGGCGGAGCAGCGATGAAGTCAATCGATGATGCAAAGAGAAAGATCGAGGAGCTCGAGGAGCTCGCGCACGTCCTGAAAGAGAAGGCGCACTACCTCCTCGAGACGGCGACCAGTCTTCGGGCGCTTATTGCTCTTGAAGAAGAGCAAGCTCCTTGAGAACGCGGTTCCGAGCGCTTTCAGCGATCAGTCCGGCAAGCTCGGCGTACGACACGCCAAGGAACGCCGAGACTGCCCGATAGGCATCCTGTTGCTTGGGTGTCGTCAGGTCTCGCTCCCAACGACTCAGATTCCCCTGGGTGGTGTGGAGCGTTGCGGCCACCTCATCTTGGCGAAGGCCCAACTCCTCTCGTTTGGCGCGGAGCGCTTGGCCGAGGGTGAATCTGTTCAATGCCACGCCATGACTCTACCGAGTGTGGAGGCTGGCATCGCCTCAAATTTGCTGAGAGAGGCCGCTGTGAGTGGCATGCAGACTAGTGCATTTTTTTCGAGAAATCCTCAAGTGTCGCAACCGCGTCCTACGTTGTCGTTCGAGGGAGTCGCCCCGAGTGAGGGCGCCTCTGAGAGGAGAGCGATGAAGGGTGACATGACCGTTGAGATCAACGGCAAGACCTACAACCGAATCCTTCCTGAAGGGATTGAAGACGACCTCACCCCCCTCGACTGCGGGATGTGGGTTTCCTACACCGAAGGCTTGGCGCAAACCGCAATCCTGATTCGACTCGCTCAGAAGAAGGGGTTCGAGCTCTCGGAATCTGAAGAGGTCGTGGTGGCTGCTGCGGAGAAACTCGAGATAGTCGACGCTCCCCTGGAGTCAGCTCTTGCGCGGCGAGCTATTGACTTTGTCAACCAGCATGCTCCCGAGGGATATCGCCTGGGATTCAAAGTGATGGACCTTTGGTTCATGCCGAATTCTTGGTGGGCAGATACGGGCGGCGAGGAATAATCCAGGCGCTGACGAGGAGTCACTCTCGATTCTGCGTCCAGTGTGGTGA
>JBAXAR010000078.1:0-9391 GCA_037142475.1 Actinomycetes bacterium | reverse complement strand
GATCGGTGCAGGGATGAAGTCCTATCCCGGGGTCACCGCCACGATGTTCGAGACCTTGGCCACGATGGGCATCAACATCGAGATGATCTCAACCTCTTCGATCCGCATCAGCTGCGTCGTCGACGAGAGTGTGGTTGAGGACGCCATGCGGGCCCTCCACGCCGCCTTCGAGCTTGGCGTGGGTGACTGAAGGACGCCTCGGGCGGCTGCCCTAGCATTGCCAGCATGAGAATCGCTGTTGTAGGTGCCACGGGACAAGCGGGATCTGTCATGCGTCAGATCCTTGAGGACCGGGCCTTTCCGCTCGATGAGATCAGGTTCTTCGCATCATCGCGATCAGCTGGCAGCATCTTGTCCTTCCGCGGGTCTGACGTTGTGGTGGAGGATGCGGCGACCGCCGACTTCTCGGGCATCGACATCGCGTTGAGCGCAGCGGGTGCGACGTCGTCGCGCGAACTCTCGCCCCGGATTGCCCAGGCTGGCGGCATCGTTGTCGACAACTCATCGGCATGGCGGATGGACCCAGACGTCCCCCTGGTCGTCCCCGAGGTCAACCCCCATGCACTCGACGAGATCCCCAAGGGCATCGTGGCGAATCCGAACTGCACGACCATGGTGGCCATGCCAGTTCTCAAGCCCCTCCACGATGAAGCGGGGCTGGTTTCGCTGATCGTCTCGACGTATCAGGCGGTCTCCGGTGGCGGCCGCGAGGGCATCGCCGAGCTGGCCA
This sequence comes from Actinomycetes bacterium, assembly GCA_037142475.1. Classification (GTDB taxonomy): domain Bacteria; phylum Actinomycetota; class Acidimicrobiia; order Acidimicrobiales; family RAAP-2; genus CAIUMH01. Next base: position 8,661 of record JBAXAR010000078.1, on the reverse strand, counting down.
ACCAACTGCGCGCCAGCGCCGAGCACGCCGAAGCGCTCGCCCTCGATGGCCATGCGGTGGCGATGCCGCCGGCGGTCAAGTTTCCGAGCCACATCGCCCACAACGTTCTGTCGATCGCCGGAAGTCTGCTCGACGATGGGTCGGGTGAGACCGACGAGGAGCGCAAGTACCGAAACGAATCTCGCAAGATCCTCGAGATCCCCGGTCTGCCAGTGTCGTGCACCTGTACGCGGGTACCGGTCTTCACTGGACATTCGGCGGCAATCACTGCATCGTTCGAGCGCCCAATCACCCCTGAGCGGGCCATCGAACTTCTTTCTCACGCCGATGGCGTTGAGCTGAGTGCTCTGCCGAATCCTCTGGATGCGGCGGGCCGTGATCCTTCCTTGGTCGGTCGTATCCGGAGGGCCGAAGGTGTCAGCAACGGTCTGGCCCTGTTCGTCGTCGGCGACAACCTTCGGAAGGGAGCAGCGCTCAACGCGGTGCAGATCGCTGAGGTGCTTCTCAAGAAGCGCTTCTCCGGCTGACCGCCGGTACCCTCCCGAGGATCCTCGGTGCGTTCCTCAGTCGGCGCCGGCGGAGCGAGGCTCGACTGGGTGACCGCTGAAAATCGACATGCGACGAGCAAGGTTCACGGCATGGTCACCGAAGCGCTCGTAGAAGCGAGCCACCATGGCCACCTCGATGGCCACGGGGACTGGCATTGATCCTGAGACAACCTCGGCCACCAAGGTGACGTGCAGGTCATCGAGTTCATCGTCGAGATCCTCGACCGCGGCAGCACCAGTGGGGGAGCGATCGGCGACGACATCGGCGGTGTGGCGCCAGATCGTGGTGGCCACCTCACCCATTCTCTCGATGAGTCCTCGAGCGCGCGGGGTGATTTCCTGGCCGAGGCCACGAGCGGCTCGACGGGCGATGTGCTCGGCGAGGTCCCCGTTGCGCTCAAGTTCGGGGAGCATCCGCAACACCGCGATGAGCTGGCGGCGCTCGTCAGCGGTCCGACCGGGCCCGATGAGGGACTCCTGGACAATGATGCTGGCCTCGTGGGTCAGTTCATCGACCTGCTCGTCGGCGGCCACGATGAGCTTGGCGGCCTCACGATCCCCGGTGAGCAGCGAGTGGGTGGCTCCGGCGATGGCTTCGCCCACGAGAGCGAAGATTCGGGTGAGCTGGACGTCGATTTCGGGCATGACCGGAAGGGGCGCTCGGTTGGTTCCGGGGCTCGAGGCGTCCGAGGAGACCTGCTGCCATGCACCGCGAAGAGAAGAAGGTCGCTTGATTGCCATCAGGCCTCCACGGTAGCGGGCCGCTGGTCGTCGCGGCATCGGATTGGTCGCACCGTGGCTCTAGGGTCGTCACGATCGGGTGGGTCAGCGGAAGCCCCGCTGAGCGAATGAGAGGTGGGCGGTCTTGTGAGTGTCTCGATAGTCATCGTCGGAGTCATCGGGCTGATCCTCGGAGCCGCACTGAGCGCGCTGGCCATGGCGTGGCGAGGTGCTCGCAGTTCAGCGGCGGACCACGCCAGGATGGCCACGCTCGAGGCTGATCGAGCGGCGCTCGAACGTCGCCTCACCGAGGAAGCCGCCGCGCTTGGCGAGACCATTCAGCGAGTATCGACCGAGATGATCCTGCAGGGGACCGACCGGCTCGCCCGAGAGGCGGCAGCCCGATTCGAGGAGGTTGCAGGCGCGGTGGCTAAGGACCTCGATCTCCGCGAGGAGCGGTTCCGCAGCCAGGTCGACCCCTTGAAGGGCCTCCTTGAGCAGTACAAGACAAACCTCGCAGCGATGGAGCTCAACCGCGAGGGGGCGTATCAGTCGGTCCACCAGCAGCTTGAGGCGCTGAAAGCATCAGGCGAGGGTCTCCGCCAAGAAACACGGAGCCTCGTCACAGCCCTGCGGACGCCCCACACCAGGGGTCGTTGGGGCGAGATGCAGCTTCGCCGAGTGGTCGAGATGGCAGGGATGCTCGAGCACTGTGACTTCGTTGAGCAGTCATCGAGGACCACCGACGAAGGCCTGGCCCGTCCGGACATGGTGGTGACGATGCCGGGCGGCGGCGTGGTCGTCATCGATGCGAAAGCGCCTCTTGCGGCGTACCTTGACGCCATCGAGTCAGCCGAGGAGACGGGACGCCAAGGCCACCTGGTGACCCACGCCCGGCAGCTCCGCGACCACGTCGATGCGCTCAGCAAGAAGGCCTACTGGGAACAGTTCGAGACGACGCCCGAGTTCGTCGTGTGCTTTGTGCCCGGTGACGGCCTGCTGGCTGCGGCCTTCGAGGCTGATCACACGTTGGTCGAGCACGCCATGGAGAGTCGGGTCTTGCTGGCCGGTCCCACCTCGCTGATGGCGCTGCTTCAGACCATCGGCTTCGGATGGCGTCAGGAGGCCATGGCGGAAAACGCTCGTGAGGTCCAAGCCCTTGGCCAGGAGCTCTACAAGCGGATCGCCACAATGAGCGGCCATCTCGACCGCCTCGGCCGCACGCTCGAGCGAGCCGTCGGTGGCTATAACGAACTCGTCGGCTCGGCTGAGGGGCGAGTTCTGGTGACCGCCCGCCGATTCCAGGAGTTGGGCGTCGTGGGAACTGGAGCCGGTGACGTGGTCTCTCCGGGGTCGATCGACATCACGCCGCGGACGCTCCGAGCATCCGAGTTGCTCGAGGGACCAGACGGCCCCGAAGGCGAGGGGGTCCTGCTCGAGGATCCAGCCCACGCAGAGCACCCCACGGCTTCGCACCATGAACCACTCCATCTCGTCGGCGACGACGGGGAGTGAGCGAGAAGTGCGGCGAGACTCGAAGTAGCCTCCATCCTCCATGGCACGGCGCACTCGACGAGCAGGACGGGGCTCTCCCGGGGCAATCGTCGCGGCCGTCATCGTGCTTCTCGGGCTCGTCGCGCTGATCCTCAACGGCGTGATCTCGGCTGCGAGTTCTTCGTCGCAGTACGTCGAGCTTGTCAACCGGTCCTTTGCGACCCAGGCCAACGTGATCGTCACTGACCAGAAGCCATCGGGTGCCGAGATGACCACTCTTCTGCGCTCGGGCTCCACCCTCAGTCGCCTCTCGCTCCAGCAGCGCCTCGACCGGCTCTCCCAGGTCACCTTGAAGGATCTCGAGGCTGCTCGGCTGGCGGCGTCGCCATCGCCCAGTGATGACCTCGGAAAACGATTTGTCGACGTGATCGAGCGTCGCAGTCGGGCAGTCGAGGAAATCCGTTCCGCCATCGACGGCCTGCTTGGCATGGCCCCGCTCCCTGTCCCTGGAACACCGAAAGGACCGGAGGCAACACCGACCCCCTTGCTCACGAGTAGCGAAGCCACCACTCGGCTCACCGAAGCGGGGACACTGCTTCTGCAAGCGGATCGGGCCGTAGGGCCTCTTCGAGCGGCTATGCGCCGAGCCCCGGGGCACGCCAGAATCATCCGCTCCGTGTTCATCGCTGACCACGCTCTGCTCAGCGCAGGATCGATGGCCTCGTTCGAGGCGTCCCTCGAGGACTCGCCCTCGCTGAACGTCACACATCGTCTCTCGCTGCTCACGGTGCTCATCGAGCCATCAGCGCTTCCGACTTCGACCACGGCATCGACCAACCTCCCGCCGACTCGGACCATGAAGGTCATCGCTGTAGTCCGTAACGTGGGATCAGTCGACGAGGCCGGTGTGAGAGTGACGGCCTCGCTCGCCCCCGTGAGCGGAGGCCGAGCTGGCTCTGTCTCGGCAATCGGGGACGTCGGGACGGGTGGTGCTGCCAGCTTCTCGCTTGGGCCCCTGCGCACCACGCCGGGCTCGACGGTGACCCTCACCGTCTCGGTCGCGCCGCCGCCGGGGCAGGTGGATCAGAGCGGGTTGTCGCAGAGCCTGACCATCGTCATCGCTCCGGCGACATCGAGCTTCCGCTGACCCTTGTCCCTCAGCGTCTCTCTGGGCCGTAGCATGGGGGTGCAGTGACCTGACGGCGAGACGCCGTTCGGGCCGAGAAACATCACGCGCCGGCTGGCCGGCAACCAAGACGAGGAGCAGTCGGCTGTGCCCGAGAGCATCACCATTACGGATAATCGGACCGGAGCAAGTCAGGAGATCGAGATCGTCAACGGCGGCGTCGCTGCCTCATCGTTCTCCAAGCTCCTCCCCGGAATCTGGTTCTATGACCCAGGCTTCATGTCGACCGCAGCCTGCGAGTCGGCCATTACGTACCTCGACGGTGATGCCGGCGAGCTTCGCTATCGGGGCATCCCAATCGAGCAGCTGGCAGAGAAGTCGAACTACCTCGAGGTGGCCTACCTGCTGCTGAATGGAGAGCTTCCGACGTCAACGCAGTATGACGACTGGGAGCACGAGGTCACCTACCACACGTTCATCCACGAGAACGTCCGAAAGCGCTTCCTTGAGGGCTTCCATTACGACGCTCACCCCATGGGAATGCTGGTCTCTGCGGTCGCCGCGTTGAGCACCTTCTACCACGATGCCAAGACGATCGATGATCCAGAAACCCTGCACAAGCAGATCGTTCGGCTCATCGCCAAGATGCCGACGCTGGCCGCTGCCGCTCACCGTTTCAGTGTGGGAATGCCCTTTGTCTACCCAGATAACACCCTCGACTTTGGTGCCAATTTCCTCTCGATGATGTGGAAGGTCGCCGAGCCTCGGTTCGAGCCCAACCCTGTCTTGGTCCGGGCGCTCGACGTCCTGTTCATCCTCCACGCCGACCACGAGCAGAACTGCGGAACCACCGCGATGCGCACCATCGCCTCGGCCCACGGAGACCCGTATTCGGCGACGGCCGCTGCCGCCGCTGCTCTGTACGGACCACGCCATGGAGGAGCCAACGAGGCGGTCATCCGCATGCTCGGAGAGATCGGTTCGATCGACAACGTGGCGCCCTACATTGAGCGGGTCAAGAAGGGCGAAGTCCTGCTCCAGGGCTTTGGTCACCGGGTCTACAAGAACTACGACCCCCGAGCTCGCATCATCAAGCAGGTGGCGGACGAGGTCTTTGAGGTCACGGGCAAGAACCCGCTCCTCGACATTGCCCTCAAGCTCGAGGAGATCGCACTCAGCGACGAGTACTTCACGAGTCGAAAGCTCTACCCCAACGTGGACTTCTACTCCGGCCTGATCTATCAGGCGATGGGTTTCCCCATGGAGATGTTCACTGTGCTCTTCGCCATCCCAAGGACTGCTGGGTGGCTCGCCCACTTCAAGGAACTCCTTGAGCAGGACATGAAGATCGCCCGACCGCGCCAGCTCTACATCGGCTCAGAGCAGCGTGACTACATCCCGATGGACGCCCGCTGAACCAAGCGGCTCAGATAACGCGGGTCAGGCCCTCTTGGACCATTGAGACCACGAGTCGCCCACTCTGGTCATAGAGGAACCCTCGTGCGAGGCCTCGCGCCCCGTGGGCATTGGGTGAGTCGGTGTCGTAGAGGAGCCAGTCATCGGCTCGGAAGTCACGATGGAACCACATGCAGTGATCCAGACTGGCGCCCATGAAGTTCGGGTCGTCCCAACGAATGGCGTGGGGGGCGAGGATGGTGTCAAAGAGGCTCATGTCGCTGGCGTAGGTGGCGACGCAGGCATGCAAGAGCGGATCGTCAGGGAGTTTCCCGTCCGCCTTGATCCAAAGTCGCTGGACCGGCTCGCGACCCTCAACCGCCTTCCAAGGAAGTTCACCGATGAATCGCTGGTCGATCGGGTGTGGGCGGTCGAACCAGTCGGCGAGCTCGTCACGCCACGGAGCGAGGCGCTCAGGGAGCGTCGGGAGCGTGTCGGGATCGGGGACATCGGGCATGGTGAACTGGTGCTCGATCCCACGCTCGTCGACATGAAACGAGCACGCCAGGTTGAAGATGGCCTTCCCATGCTGGATTGCCACGACGAGTCGCGTGGTGAAGGACCGACCGTCACGAATCCGGTCCACCTCGTAGAGGATCGGCACCGTGGGATCACCCGGTCGCAAGAAGTACGAGTGCAGTGAGTGGACTCTGCCGTTTTCGACAGTGCGCCCGGCTGCCATCAGAGCTTGGCTCGCTACTTGGCCACCGAACACGCGCTGGCGCTCCTCGTCAGGCTGGGTGCCACGAAAGATATTGACCTCGATGGGCTCGAGGTCCAGGAGGTTGACAAGAAAGTCTAGAGAGTCGCTCACCTCACCATGTTCTCACCCCCGGAGCGGCGCTGCGCCAAACCGGACAGGAACCCTCGCCGCGGCGTAGCGTGTGGCCATGACGGACACCAGTGCCACGGCCAGCCCACTCGAGTTCCCGGAGGGGTTCCTCTGGGGAACAGCCACCGCCGCCCACCAGATCGAAGGCGGGAATGTCAACAGTGACTGGTGGGAGTTCGAGCACGCCCCCAACACGGTGGTTGCAGAGCCAAGCGGCGACGCCTGTGACTCGTGGAATCGATGGTCTGAGGATCTCGACCTCGTCGAATCGATGGGCCTCAACGCGTATCGATTCTCGCTTGAGTGGGCCAGGATCGAACCTGAGGACGGAGAGTTCTCAATGGTCGCTCTCGATCACTACAAGGCAATCTGCGCGGATGCCCGAGACCGCGGGATCCTTCCCGTGGCCACCTTCCACCACTTCACGTTGCCGCGGTGGGTGGCGGCCCGTGGGGGCTTCGAGGGTTCTGACACAGCGGCTCGATTCGCCGAATACGTGGGCCGCGCCGCCAACCATCTCGGTGACGAGATCGGGATGGCCTGCACGATCAACGAACCCAACATCGTCTCGATGATGGGCTACGTGCTTGGCGTGTTCCCTCCAGGAGTCTCGCTGGACTTCGATCGCCAGAAGGTCGTGAACGACAACTTCGTGACGGCGCACCGCGAAGCGGTCAGTGCCCTGCGTGCCGCTCCGGGTTCTTATCCGATCGGATTGACCCTCTCGATGGCGGAGATGGTGGCCCACGAGGGCGGTGAGGCCTCTCGCGATGAGTTCCGCGAGATCATGGAGGATCACTTCCTCCGTGCCACCGAGGGCGACGACTTCATTGGTGTCCAGTGCTACTCGCGATTCCATTTCGGTCCCAACGGCTTCCAGGCCCCAGAGGCGGGGGCCCGCATGACCCCGATGGGCTACGAGTTCTGGCCCGACTGTGTGGGGGCGACAGTGCGCCGGGCAGCGGAGATGACCGGTTTGCCGGTCGTCGTCACGGAGAACGGAATTTCAGCCGCTGACGATGCGGAGCGGATCGAGTACGTCACGGCCGCCCTTCAGTCACTCCACAAGGCGATGGCCGATGGGATCGACGTCCGTGGCTACGTCTTGTGGAGTTTGCTCGACAACTTCGAGTGGGCCTTCGGCTACGCCCAGCAGTTCGGTCTCGTTGAGGTCGACCGGTCGACGTTCAAGCGCACACCGAAGCCATCGGCCTCGTTCTACGGAGCCGTGGCACGCACTGGTCGCCTCGGCTAGGGATGGTCGGGGCCCCTGACGAGCGTCGGGGTCAATTCGGCCTAGCATCGCTGCAATGTCCGACATCATTTCGAAGGCCGTCGCATGGTCACGGTCTCATCAGGGTCGCAAAGTGATCCGCTATTCAATGGTGTCAGTGATCTCGACGGGCGTGTCGTTCGTCTCGCTGGCCATCATCTTCGGCTTCAAGTGGATGACGTTCGTCCCGGCAACGGTGACAGCCAATGCCATTGCCACCATCCCGTCGTATTACCTCAACCGCTCGTGGGCATGGGGCAAGTCGGGCCGGTCGCATCTGACACGCGAGATCCTGCCGTTCTGGTCAATGGCGACGCTCGGGATTTTCGTCTCTGTCTTCGGTGCTGAGTTCGCCAAGCACTTCTCGAAGACTCACGATTTGTCGCATGTGCTCCAGACGATCGTCGTGCTGATCGCCAACGTGATGTCGTTCGCGTTCTTCTGGATCCTCAAGCTGCTGCTGTTTAACCGCCTCTTCAAACTCGAGATCGAGGAGTTCGACGAGCACCTCACCGTGGAGGAGTCGGCGTCACTCGCCGAGAAGGCAGAGCGCCCCGGTTCCTGAGAACCGTGAGCCTCCCACTCTCGGGGGCTCAGTCTCGGAAGTTCGTGAACTGCAGGGGCACGCCGATGTCGGCTTCCTTGCAGGCTGCCATGACCGCTTGGAGGTCATCGCGCTTCTTGCCGGTGACACGCACCTGATCGCCCTGGACCTGGGAGCTCACGCCTTTGAGGTTGAGCTCCTTGATGAGCTTGTTGATCGCCTTGGCTTGGTCCTGGCCGATGCCGGCCTTGAGGAGCACCTTCTGGCGAGAGGAGCCCTTCGAGGCATCCTCAATCTCCTTGGCCTCGATCGACTTGAGGGAGACCTCACGACGAACGAGCTTTTCCTCGAGGACTTGGTAGAGGGCGCGGATACGGTCCTCGGTCGACGATGAGAGGGTCAACTCTTGATCGGTCATCTCGATCTGGGAGTCGGTGTTCTTGAAGTCGAACCGGGTCGTGGCCTCGCGGTTGGCCTGGTCGACTGCGTTACGGACCTCTTGGAGGTCAACCTCTGAGACGATGTCGAAGCTGGGCATGACCGTTGATCGTACCAACACCCAGAGGTCCTGCTGGAAATTGGTCCTCGGCGATGAGGCTAGGATCATCGACGGATCGGTGCCCGAGTGGCCAAAGGGATCTGGCTGTAAACCAGACGGCTCAGCCTACG
>JBAXAR010000077.1:0-9446 GCA_037142475.1 Actinomycetes bacterium | reverse complement strand
GTCCCTTGTCTACGATGTCTTGAGACACCTGTCTCCGATGTCTCGCGACATCACATGGTGCACTCGGCGGGATTCGAACCCACAACCTTCTGATCCGTAGTCAGATGCTCTAGTCCGTTGAGCTACGAGTGCCTTGACCTCTAAAGAGGCGGAACGTCATCTTAGCCGATTCTTCCTGAGGCCTCTCCGCCGGCAGTACCCGATTCGATACCGCCGCTCTACCCCTCCCGCTGGGCATCCATGGCATCGGCGAAATAGGTGATCTCCTTCTGGCTGATTCCGTTGTCCCGAGCTACCCCCTGCCACCCCGCGTTGCAGCAACCACCTCGTGCCAGATCTCGTCAGAGCGCGCCGAAGTCACCCCAAAGAAGGGGGCCGCCTCAAAAAGCGCGTCACAGGTGGTGCGATGAGCGGTCTCGTAGCTGATGCTTGTCGATCGCTCGCCCAACCTGGGGTTTGGGTTCAAGTCAAAGGCAGGAGCGATGGCCCAGCCGCCGTCCTCGAAAAGGAAACCGTGGTTTCGGAGATGATCATCGGTGTCATTCATCACGATCGAGAAGGCAATTCGACGCCAAAGTTCTGCGAGGTCTTGAGTGACTCGAGAGCCAACCGCAGCCATCGCTCCAGGACGACCCATTGTGGTCGTTGACCGCTTCGACAAGGGAAGCTCCGGGCTGATCGGTCGCGCGTCCGAGATCTCAAGGTAGGACGAGTCGTAGCGGAAGGTCACTGAAAGTTGCCCACGGCGTTCGGTCATATAGGTCGTTCAAGCCCGAGAGGTGCCAGTGGGACGTTCTATCGATACACCGACCTCGATCGTGGGCGCCGGCGTCATCGACGAACCCGCTGCGGAAGCACCTCGTTAGCCCGAGCTCGACCCACCGCTGTCTCGTAGGGATCAACGGCGAGGACGACCTGATCAAGCTGGCCAAGGGCGTTCGCTACGCCGAGAAAGACATCCAAACGCACGGTGCCCTCCCCTCGCTCGAGACGCGACAGCGTCTGACGGGTGATTCCTGATCGCTCCGCCACTTGCTGGGCAGTGAGGCCCTGAAGTTTGCGCCAACTTGCAAGTTGCTCACCAATCTCTGACGCTGCTCGCCGGACCCTTGCAGGGGTCGGTCGGGTAGCCATCTGGCCTCCTCTCGTGGCGGCTTCGGATTTCTTAATGTTAATAATATTATGCTTTAACCTGTTTTATGGCAGATTAAAATAACATAATTATCCCTTGGCGCTGCCCTGCTAGCCGTCAGGGCACGTAGTCCCGGTCGATCCGACGCGCAGATCCTCCACATCAGTCCAACCACCGTTGCGCTCCGATGGACACAAGTTGCCAGACCGGCCACGGCGCGTCGACCGGCGAACTTCAGCCAGCCCGGAGGTCCTCGACAGGCCAGTCGACCCCACGGTCGAGGAGTTCCGGATCCCCAGTCAACAGCGTGGCGCCATTGGCAATCGCCGTCGCTAAGGCGAACGCATCTGCGTAGGCCATGGCGTGGTTGGCCTTGAGACGGGCCGCCTCGAGGATCCGTCCAGGCGAGGGGACCTCCAGAGTCAGTGAGCGCCGGAGCTCTCGGACCACAGATTGAGATCGCTCCTCTCCCGCCAGGCGCTCGATGACGTAGGCCACCTCGCCAAGGTTGATCCAGCTCATGATCGGTCGATCGCTCAGTGACTCCTCGACGCGACTGGCCGCTGGCTCCGCCCCTTCGAGCCATCGAAGGACGGCCCAGGAATCGAGGCAGTCCCTCAACGATCCCGCTCCGCTCGACGGTCCGTCTCGAGGAGTTCGGTGAGCTTGATACCGGAGAACGATCCTCGGAGGCTCGATGTCGGGCGCACGGCCCTGAGATGCAGCACATCGTCATCGAGCGAGAAATCGATTTCGTCGCCAGGAACGATACCGAGCTGCTCTCGGAGGACCTTCGGGATCACCACCTGGCCTTTGGGCCCAACGCGGTAAGTCATACTTCTCAGTATAACTATGATCTCCACCCGAGCCGGTCGTTCTTGTTCGGGATGAAACGGCCAGGTCGAGCGGTCTCTTGATCCGCCGGTCATCAGTGTCGAGGTATCGAGCAAGGATCCCGAGCCGCCATGAGTGAGTACTTTCTGCGATCGATCTCATTGATGAATCCGCATCGGAAGCGCCTCATCGTCCCCGGCTCCAACAACGGTCGCCTCGGAGGGTTCTCCAACGTCCCGGATCGGGTTCTCTCCGCCGTCAACACAGTGATCGATCCTGGCTGACCCACGCATCAGCGCAATGAGCCCAAGACGCCGTAGCGTTGGACCCGAGAGGAGGTCTCATGGCCCGACACCGAGCACTGCCGGTTCTCCAGGGCATCAGGCCGATTCAGACCTCGCGACTCTCAACTGAACTCATCGCCGGGGCAACCTTGGCCGCCCTGGGCATTCCCGAGGTCCTCGGCTACGCCAAGATCGCCGGGATGCCGGTGGTGACCGGGCTTTATACCCTGCTGTTCCCATTGGTGATCTTCGCCATCCTCGGTTCATCGAGGCATCTGGTCGTCGGTGCTGACTCAGCGACCGCCGCCATCTTGGCTGCTGGGCTCAGTGGCCTCGCAGTTGTTGGGTCGGCTCATTGGGTCACGCTCGCCGCCATCGTTGCGATCGTCACCGGCGTGGTCCTCATCATTGCCCGGTTGATCAGACTTGGATTCCTCGCTGACTTTCTCTCACGCAGCGTCCTCATCGGATTTCTCACCGGTGTTGGGATTCAGGTCGCCTTCAGCCAGGTGGGCTCAATGGTGGGGGTCAGCTCTCCGGAGCGGAACGCGGCGGGCGCCCTCTTCCATACCCTGAGCCATCTCAACGAAGCCCACGCTCCGACGGTGGCGGTTTCAACCGGTGTGGTGGTCGTCATCGTCGGGAGCCGCTTCATCAGCCGCCGGATCCCAGGTGCCCTCCTTGCAGTGGTCGGCACCATCATTCTCAGTTGGGCCATCGGCCTTAGCGCCCATGGGGTCAGCATCCTCGGCACAGTCCCCTCAGGATTCCCGGGCTTCTCTGTGCCGACGTCGAGCTGGAACGCAGTTCCGACGCTGATCGGGACAGTGGGTGCCATCGCGCTCGTCATCCTGGCGCAGAGTTCTGCCACCTCGCGGGCCTACGCCACTCGCTACGAGGAAGCATTCGATGAGAACGTCGACCTCGTCGGACTCGGAGTAGCAAACCTCGCTGCAGGAGTGACTGGTTCCTTTGTCGTGAATGGCAGCCCCACCAAGACCCAGATGGTCGATTCAGCCGGGGGCCGAAGCCAGCTTGCACAACTGTCAACAGCAGCCATCGTGCTCGTGGTCCTGCTGTTCTTCACTGGTCCACTCCGCTATCTCCCGGAAGCGGCCCTCGCCTCGGTGGTCTTCCTCATTGGGATCGAGCTCGTCGATCTGCCCGGCATGCGGGGAATCTGGAAAGTCCGTCGCGACGAATTCTTGATCGCTGCGGCTACCGTCGTGGTCGTCGGTGGCGTGGGTGTCAAAGAGGGAGTCATTCTCGCCGTCGTCTTGTCCCTGCTCGATTACGTCCGCCGGGGCTACAGACCCTCCCGATCAGTGCTCGCTCGCAATGAACGAGGTCACCTTCACAGCCATCCAGTCGAATCGGCGGCGGAAGCCTCTCCCGGATTGATCATCTATCGCTTCGCCGCCGACCTCTTCTACGCCAACACCAATAGCTTCGCTACTGATGTGATCGCGTTGGCCGATCGCATCCCCGGTGGCTGGCTGTGCATCGACGCCAGCGCCATTGCGGATATCGATTACTCAGGGAGTCGGGCGCTTCTTCGCCTCGAAGACCAGATCTCGAAGCGAAATGTCCGGCTTGTCATTGCCGACCTGATTCATCCGGTCCACGTCGAACTCACTCGCTACGGAATCCTCGAGGGCCTCGACGATGACGCCATCTACGACACCCTGCTCGATGTCATCGAGGCTCGAGAGGCGATGCTTGGAAAAGGCTCGGCGGCGACCTAGGAGATTGCTCCCCCTGGAAACGGGGTCGGGCGAACAGTGACTTTGCTCGGATCGGTGATCTCGCTCGTGCTGGTCAATGAGTCCACCTCTCGTGGACGAGCATGGCCTCTGCGAGCACCTCAGTTCGTTGCGCAACGAGTTCGTCGGCCCCAACCAAGATCGATGTCCTTTTCGACGATGGCCCACTCCAACCCAACAGGAGAGTCAGCCGAGCAACATCGGCGCTCTACCGAGATTCGGCCGCCACCTCGTCAATCGACTCGACGAGTGACGTCACCCGAGAATCATCGGCACCAAGGAGTCTGACAAGCCGCCCCAGCAACTTGTCGGCATCGAGTCGGTCCGAGCGGAGCATCTGGCGGATATCGACCCAGTCCTTGTCACGATTGAAGAACGCCTTGAAGACGCCGAGTGACCCACACGAGAGGAACGGGAGACGGGCCCCTGCGAACATGTGGAACACCACATCCTGCGCCACCTCGTCATGGAAGGCAGCATTCGACAGGAAGATGTCGACCGGGATCTTCCCCCACAACAGACGCACCTGGCCGTCCTTGGCAAGCTGGGCCACCTGCTCATCGGTAGCAGTCAGATCCGGAGGTAGGCCGTGGACCACGTTGGTCGCTTGGGACGGATCCACGAAGATGTTGACGTCAATATCAGCAGTGGCCCTCGGGTCGCCGGTGCACCAGGCGAGGGCAAGTGCCCCTCCAAAGGCGTGAGGGAGTTCCGCCACCTCGAGGCTCTGGTGGATCTCAAGGATGGCGTCGACGAGCCTCATCGGGGTGCCACGACGTCAGCCAGGATGGGGAATCGGAGGGGACCACGGTCCGACCACTCGAACGCGTCGGCGAGATCGAGAAGGGCCTCAAGCTCCTCGCCGCGTTCGTCGTCATCCCACCCCGGACGAGAGAGGGTCAGCCTCGGTGTCATCCCTGCGGCCTTGATGATCCGGGCCAAGACTGCCACCGATGGGACCACCCGCCCTGACTCATAGGCAGCGAGGGTGGCGGCCGAGGTCCCCGCACGCCGTGCGAGTTCTCGACGGCTCAATAGTGAGGTTCGTCGAACCTCGTCGAGAATCGCTCCTGCGTCCATGCGTCAATGATATCAGATCTAGTCTCATCTGTGTCTGCTCCCGGACGCAGATCGATGGCGGGAGGCAAGGTGACTGGTTCCCCGCACGACTTGGATCCGGGGAATGCAACGTGACGCAAGTCGGCCATTGTGAACGAAGTACCTCAGACCGAGTGGACGACCAGAATCTCCTCGAGCCCGATGAAGTCCTCTGAGCGACGGTGCGAGCGCGCGGTGGCGGCCACTGCCACAACAATCTGGCCGATGACCCGTGTCGGCCCGGCGATGAGCTCGGCACGTGTGACCGCCGAAAGAGCGAGTTCGCGGCGAATCGCAGCGGCGACGACAGGGACGTCGAGATCGACGATGACCGAAGCGTCGAGCAGCGCTTCCCTCGCCAGAGGTCCTACTCGATGGCCTGGTCGAGATCCCTCCGGAACGCGGCACTATCGAGGCGCGGTCCGACGCCTTCGAATGCCGCGCGGAGTCCCTCTCGGGACACAGTGCGTCGATGGGCCGTGGAGAGAGGACAGAGCTCGGCGATTGGCTGTCCGCTCCGCGTCACGATGAAGGACTCACCATGAGCAACCCGCTCGATAATGGCGGCGTTGTCGTCGCGGAGCACCCGCTGTGCGATTACCTCAGGCATAGCCAAAAAATAGCTCGCGGTGCTCCAAGTCGCTACAGACAGGGATCGATGCCAAACAGGGCGTGACACAGATCTCATTGGACCCTTCGACGTTGCGCACCGTCGTTCGACCATTGCGTCCATGGCTCCAGCGACGACATCAACCCACTCGACCACCCCTCCGAGCGTTGGCGACTGGTTCACCATCTGGTTCGAGTCCCGGGCCTTCAAGGTGGCCCCGAGCACGCTGGCCTCAAACCGCAGCCTCTACCGCCTGTACTTCGCTGACCTCGCTGCGTTGTCCCTCCCCGAGTTGACGGCCGGCCGCATCAAGGACTTCCTGGCCAGGGTTGAGCACCGTTGTCGCATCCAGCAACCCGGTGTCGGCCAGCCGCACACCGTGCGGCACTGCCACGCCTTGCTCTCCGCAGCGCTGCGTGACGCGGTCGATCACGAGCTCATCGAACTCAGCCCCATGGCGCGTGTACCCCGGCCAAGAACCCCACCGGCCCGGCCGAAGCACCTCGCCGCCGCCGAACTCGCGCAGCTCTTGAGGGCCGTGGAGGCCAGCGGCGACCCGAGGTCGCTGGCCGTCGAGCTCATGGCCCGACTTGGCCTGCGTCGAAACGAGGCTCTGGGGCTCACCTGGGGCGACATCGATCTTGAGCACCGCCTGCTCCATGTGCGGTTCCAGATCGGCCGGGTGCCCAATCCGAGCAAGCCCGGAGCAACAACGCTGGTCCGCCGAGAACTCAAGACCATGGACTCGCTCCGGATCCTGCGCCTCGCCGGCGACTTGGTGACCATGCTCGGTCTTCGTCGAGAGGCCAGCGGTGCTTGTCGCGACACCGACCTCATCATCTCGCTCCATGGAGGTCGGCCCGTCGACCCCGATGCCTTCACTCGGTGGCTCACCGGGATCGGTCGCACGATCGGCATCAGCGTCTCGCCCCACCGCCTTCGGCACTCGGCCGCCACGCTCATGTTGAACCGAGGGGCATCGATCGAGGCGGTGGCCAAGGTCCTCGGTCACTCCGATGTCCGGGTCACCAGCGTCTACGCCCGAGTCCTCGACGAGACCAGTGGCGCGGCCGTTGAGCTCCTCGCCGGAGTCTTCGATGAGGCCACCGCGACCCAAAAGAGAGAGACAGGGGGCGAGTGACCTCACGATGTATCGGGGGAGAGCACTCCGTGGAGAACGCAGCCGAAAGAGACCAGGGATACGCTCGGCGAATGGACCCTGTGGGCGAGGCGGACGAACGAACCGCACAGGACGCCAAAGCGGCCGCACTCGATGCGTTCGGCACCTTCATCAATCCGCAGAAGGTTCGTGTCCTCACCGCAGCCGGCCTCGACATCATTGAGCAAGAGCGTTCAGGAGCCTGGGTCACCGACATCGACGGCAGGAGATTCCTCGATTGCTTCACGTCGGCGGGGTCATTCAATGTCGGACGGCGCAATCCTCGGATCGTCGCCGCCGCCCATCGTGCGATCGACACCTTGGATCACGGGAACTTCCTGCTGTGCTCGGACCAGAAGGCACAGTTGGCCGAGCGCCTCGCTGGGTTGGCCCCAGGGAACCTGCGCTGCACAATGTTCGGTTCCGGCGGTGGCGAAGCCATCGACTTCGCCATCAAGCTGGCCCGGGGGGCCACCGGACGCCACCGAATCGTGTCAACCACGAACGGCTACCACGGCCATACCGGGTTCGCCCTCTCCGCCGGAGGCCGTGACGCCTTCCGGGCGCCCTTCGAACCGCTGATGCCCGAGTTCGATCTCGTGGCATTCGGTGATAGCGATGCCTTGCGCGCTGCGGTCGACGACACCGTCGCCGGAGTCCTGATCGAGCCGATCCAAGGTGAGGGCGGCATCGTGGTGGCGCCCGACGGCTACCTCCAAGCCGCTCGCGAGATCTGCGATGCCACCGGGGCGCAACTGATCCTCGACGAGATCCAGACGGGCCTCGGCCGGACAGGTCGCTGGTGGGCGTGCGACCACTGGGACGTCGCACCCGACATCATGACCACCGCGAAATCTCTGGGAGGCTCGCTCGTCGGTATCTCAGCCACCCTCTTCACCGAGGACCTCAGGGAGTTCCTCATCCCGAATCCCTTCATCCACCTGTCGACGTTCGGTGGCTCGGACATTGCGTGTGCGGTCGCGCTCGAAGTCCTCGACACGATTGAGGCCGAGGGCCTCGTCGAGAACTCGGCCGCCATGGGGGCCCGACTCCATGGCGGGCTCGCAGAGATCGCCAGCCGCCACCCTGACCAAGTCCGTGAGGTCCGGGGCCTCGGCCTCATGGCCGGCATTGAATACGCCGAGGACTCAATGGGACCTCGTATGAGCCACCACCTCTCGACGCACGGGGTCCTCGCTGTCTACTCAGGCAACCAGCCATCAGTGATGCGCCTGATGCCCTCGCTGGTGATCAATGAAGCCGAGATCGACCACCTGCTCAGCGCCCTCGATGCCGCCCTTGATGACCTCGTGGCGGGACGTGGCCTCCCGGTCGAGGCGCCGACCACCCGACAGCGACGCCGGCCATCTCGGCCGGAGCGAGAGGAGGCCTGATGGCCGCATGGGACGAGATCGGCGAGGCACTCGCCGACTACACAGCCACGTGTAACTCAAATGAGCGGCTTCGCAAGATGCAGCGGGACTGGTCCCGGGTCCTGCACTTCATCTGCTCGGACACCACCGACACGTTCACCATGGTGGTCACCTCGGGCGAGATTGTCGCCACCACCGCTGGCCACGATGGGGTTCCCGATCTCGTGGTGACGACTGATTCGGAGACCTTCTGCGACATGTTCTGGGGTGACCTGAACCCGGTGGCGAAATACCTGCGAGGCGATATCAAGGTGAAGGGCACCCAAGAGGACGTGATGCGACTCGACGCCATCAGCTACGTGATCTGGCCGGACTCGTGACGAAGCACACCACCCATCAATGAGCAACGCCACCGGCGAAATCCATCTGCGTCGCAGCGTCGGGACAGCGACGGCGACGGCGACCTCGGCCGGCCTTGCCTTTGCCGCCATCGATTATCTCGGCGTGGTCTCGGTCATGGCCTATGCCCCTGGCTCAAGCGGCGTGCTGGCCATCTTCTTCGGGGGACTGCTGGTCCTCTTGGTGGCGGCGGTGTTCTCCGAACTCAACGGCCTCTATCCGACGGCCGCCGGTATCCGGATCTACCTTGGCCGAGCGCTCGGGAACCGCACCGCCCTCACGGTCACCTTCACCTACATGACCACCGTGGTCCTCGTCATTGCCGCCGATGCGTTCCTTATTGGTGCCGCCCTCCGCCACGTTCTCCACGAGCCGGCACCACTGGCCTATCTCTGGATCGTGGTGCTGTTGGGCATCGCCACCGCCGCCAACCTTCGCGGTGTCGTTCTTGCTGGCTGGGTCCAGACGATCGTGACCTATGTGGTGCTGGTCTCCACGGTTGTCATCTCGATCATTGCCATCTTCCACGTCGGTGGCGCCTTCAAGAAGCCTCTGAACCTGTTCGGTACCAGTTCGTTCTCTGGCATCCAAGCCATCGCCTTCGCTCTGTTCTTATTTGCCGCCTTCGAGTGGGTGACCACCACCGCCGAGGAGGCCCGGCGGCCCCAGGTCATCACCCGAGCGCTGTTCTGCGCCCCGATCCTCATCTGGATCGCCTCAAGTCTTTTCCTGGTGGCATTGGCCCATCTCGTGCCGTTCAGCCATCTGCACCACAGTGCCTATCCCCAGCTCCT
>JBAXAR010000076.1:0-9601 GCA_037142475.1 Actinomycetes bacterium | reverse complement strand
GGCCATGCCGACGACTCCGATCGGGCCGATGGCCACGATCGATGAGGACCGAGAGCGAAATGCTCGCTGGACCGTGGCGAGCGCCATCGTGTCAGGAGTCATTCTTGGCGTCCTCGGCGCAATGGTCGGTCTCGCTCTTGGCTTGCTTGCGGCACTGGTCGCTGGACTTGTCATTGGGATCGGCGGGGGAATCGTGATCCATCGCCGAGCACCTGAGGTGGCAGTCCGGGCGATCGGAGCGACACCCGTTGCGCCTGGAGCACTTCCTCGGGTGGACACCGTCCTTGATGGTCTCAGCGCCACGTTCGGTGTGGTGATTCCCACCCTCGCCGTGCTCGACGACGTCGTGCCCAATGCATGCATCGTCGCGACGAGGACGGGATCGGTGATCGTAGTCACGACGGGATTGACAGAGTCGATGACGGTCGTCGAACTAGAAGGTGTCCTCGCTCACCTCATGGCGCAGCAGCGACTCAATGCCGTTGGACGGGGCACGACAGGTGCTGGAATCGCGCTTCTGCTTGGACCATTGGGTCGTCGAGGCGGGATTGCTCACCGGCTCACCGGATCCGGGCGCCTTTTCCGCGCCGACGCGATTGCCGCCGTGGCTGTTCGCTACCCCTTGGGATTGCGCGACGCCCTCAACAAGATGGCCAACGGACCGCTGCCGCAGGTTGGGTCCCTCTTCATCTCGTCTCGTTTTCACGTACTGCGTTGGCTGTTTGTGGATCCGTCCGTCGCCCTCCGTTCGCGGGAAGACGCCTTCGGCGACCTTGACGCGACCTCGGTCCGGTGTGCCGCTCTCGAAGAGTGGTAGCCGGAGGTCGGTGAGCCTCCCGATAGACTCACTCTCATGAGCACGACACCTTCACCACCTGATTCTGGCCGTTCGACAGGGACCTTCCGGGTGAAGCGGGGCCTTGCGGACATGCTCCGAGGCGGTGTCATCATGGACGTCGTCAATGTCGAGCAAGCCAAGGTGGCCGAGGACTCCGGTGCGGTTGCCGTTATGGCACTCGAGCGTGTGCCCTCAGACATCCGACGCGATGGAGGGGTGTCGCGGATGAGCGACCCCCAGATGATCGAAGAGATCCAGGCCGCCGTCACGATCCCAGTGATGGCAAAAGCACGAATTGGACATTTCGCCGAGGCGCAGGTGCTCCAGTCGCTCGACGTGGACTTCATCGACGAGAGCGAAGTCCTGACTCCTGCTGACGAGGCACACCACATCGACAAGTGGGCTTTTGATGTTCCCTTCGTCTGTGGCGCCACCAACTTAGGAGAGGCTCTTCGGAGAATTTCTGAGGGTGCTGCCATGATCCGCTCCAAAGGGGAGGCCGGAACCGGCAACATCGTCGAGGCAGTCCGGCACCTGCGCTCGATCTTGGGGGACATCCGCGCAATCACCGTCGCCGACGACGCTGAGCTCTATAGGTGGGCGAAGGAGCTACGAGCTCCAGTTGAGCTGGTTCGAGAGATAGCTGAAACGGGAACACTCCCGGTCCCGATGTTCTGCGCTGGTGGCATCGCCACTCCAGCTGATGCTTCGCTGGTGCTCCAACTCGGTGCGCAAGCGGTCTTCGTTGGCTCGGGAATCTTCAAAAGCGAGGACCCGATCAGGATGGCTTCGGCCATCGTCGAAGCGGCGGCGAATTTCCGCGACGCCAGCATCGTCGCAAAGGTGTCTCGCGGGCTCGGCGAAGCCATGAAGGGCATGGAGATGAAGGACCTTGAGGACCGTCTCTCCGAGCGCGGTTGGTAGTCGATGCGAGTCGGCGTCCTAGCCCTTCAGGGCGACGTCCAAGAACACTCAGCGATTCTCGAGTCACTCGGCGCTGAAGCGATCGCGTTGCGCCAGGTTGGTGATCTCGAGTCGATCGATGCAATCGTGATTCCCGGGGGCGAATCGACGACAATCTCTCTTCTCCTCAAACACACGGGCCTAGCCACACCACTCCAGGAGTGGGTGAACGAAGGACGCCCGACCCTGGGAACCTGCGCAGGGCTTGTGCTTTTGGCATCGTCGGTGTCGGATGGTCGACCAGATCAGCTGTATCTGAACGGTCTCGACGTGACGGTCCAGCGAAACGGTTTCGGGCGGCAGCAATCGTCGTTCGAGGCGACGGTCCACGCCCCCACTCTCGGGGGACCGATTGAGGCGGTGTTCATTCGCGCACCTCGTATCACCGCCGTCGGTCCGTCAGTCGAGGTTCTCGGCGTCCTCCCTTCGGCTCAGGGCGGGGAACCCGAGCCTGTCCTCGTTGGGCAGGGATCATTGATTGCGTGCTCATTTCATCCGGAACTCGCCCACGAGGTCCGTGTCCATGCTCGGCTTCTCGAGATGGTCGGGCGTTAAGCGCAACCGTTACTAGCATCGCGACATGCCGCAGCGGTCTGCTGGTGGCGCAAGGGAGGTACCACGATGTCGGGTCACTCAAAGTGGGCGACGACGAAACACCGCAAGGGTGCCAAGGACAAGGCCCGAGCCAAAGTCTTTGCCAAGCTCATTCGGCAGGTTGAAGTTGCCGCGCGAGAGGGCGGAGGCGACGTCTCGTCGAACGCCACTCTCCGGACGATGTTCGCCAAGGCCCGTGACGCCTCCGTGCCTCTCGACACAATCGAACGGGCCATTAAGCGGGGGACTGGTGAACTCGAGGGTGTTCGTTATGAGGCAGTGAGCTATGAGGGCTACGCCCCCTGCGGGGTTGCGGTCATCGTCGAAACGTTGACTGATAATCGGAACCGTACGGGGGCCGAGATGCGCAATGTCTTCTCCAAGAACGGCGGGTCCATGGCCGAGCCGGGTTCGGTCAGTTGGCAGTTCGAACGCAGAGGGATCCTTTCGTTCTCGAAGAGCCTTGATGAAGAGCAGCTGATGGAGATGGCGCTCGAGGTTGGTGCCGATGACGTGTCAGATGCTGGCGATCATTGGCGGGTCACCTGCGCACCGACTGACTTGATTGCCATTCGTGATGCCTTTGAGGCGGCGGCGCAAAACCTGAGTCGGCTGAACCATCACTTGAGCCCACTCAAACGGTGCCGATCACCGATGAGGGCGATGCCCAGAAGGTCCTCCGCCTCATGGAGGCCATCGACGATCTTGATGACGTTCAGGATGTGCACGCAAACTTCGACATGCCCGACGAAATCCTCGCTAGCTACGAAGGTTGATCCCACCGGATCCCTCACTCTCAGGCTAGAATCGAACGCATGTTCGTCCTTGGCATCGATCCGGGCTTGACCCGATGTGGCTTCGGAGTCGTGCAGCGGACGGGATCTGGATCCGTCCCGTTTCTGGTCAAGGCAGCTGGCGTCTTGGAAACACCCCGAACTGATCCCGTGGCCGTGCGCCTTGGTGTGCTGCTCAACGACATCGAGGCTCTCTTGGACGAGTTTTCGCCGAGCCAAGTCGCCATCGAGAGGATCTTCTTCCAGACCAACGTACGAACCGCTATCTCGGTTGCCCAAGCATCGGGCGTGATGATGGCGGCTGCTTCTCGGCGAGGTCTTGAAGTGGTTGGCTACACCCCAAATGAGGTTAAGCAAGCAGTCGTCGGCCACGGCGGGGCCACCAAGGAGCAGGTCCAGTCCATGGTCGCTCGTCTGTGTGGCCTTGACAAGGTGCTCTCACCGCCGGATGCGGCGGATGCGGTGGCGATCGCCGCCTGTCACCTCACGAACCAGCGCTATGACCTAGCGGTTCGATCGGCGGCGGCGCGGTGATTGGGTCCCTACGTGGCACCGTGGGACGGAGCGCTCCCGGCGAGATCGTGATCGATGTGGCGGGAGTTGGCTACCGGGTGATCGCAACCCCAAGCACCACCGCCACGCTTGTTTCAGCGGACGGCGAGGTGAGCGTGTCGGTGCATACCCATGTCCGCGAGGACGCAATTGTCCTTTTTGGTTTCGCCACGGACTCCGAACGACAGATCTTCGAGATCCTGCTTGGAACACATGGCGTCGGACCTTCTTTGGCCCTGGCCATCCTGGGCTCCTTGGGTGACCGGGAGGTGGCGCGAGCGATCCGCGAAAGCGACGCTGGCGCCTTCGAGACGGTGACTGGAGTGGGGAAGAAGACCGCCGCCCGACTCGTGCTCGAGCTCCAGGGCTCGCTTGGAGACCTCGGCGTCACCCCGAGTGGCAGCGAGGAACGTGGTTCATCGTCAGTAGTTGGAGAGGTCTCCGAGGCCCTTGGTGAGCTCGGTTACTCACCTGATGAAATCAGAGCAGCAGTCCGAGATCTCAGTGGCGATGAAGATGTCCAAACGGGCTTGCGGCTGGCCCTGCGAGAGCTGAGGCGAGCATGACGCCACGGAGGGACGCACTCGAACCATCGTCAGGTCAAGAAGTCGACCCACCGACATCGGCTGCCGCTCCGAGCAGCGAGGAATTCGAAGACGCGTCATTGCGTCCTCACTCGCTTTCAGAGTTTGTCGGTCAGCCCGAACTCATCGAACACCTGAGCATCGTGCTTGAGGCGGCTCGCCTGCGGGGCCAAGCGGTCGATCACCTGCTTTTCGCCGGACCACCTGGGCTGGGAAAGACCTCTTTGGCCGGGATCGTGGCGGCTGAGTTGGGGGTCGGGCTGAGGGTGACCTCCGGGCCGGTGCTGGCACGCCCAGGTGATATTGCCGCCCTCCTGACCGACCTGAACCAGGGTGATGTTCTGTTCATCGATGAAATCCATCGCCTCTCGAAGGCCGTCGAGGAGGTCCTGTATCCGGCGATGGAGGACTCGAAGATCGACATCGTTATCGGCAAAGGCCCGAGCGCTCGTTCGATCCGACTCGATCTCCCTCATTTCACCCTGATCGGTGCGACCACTCGAATTGGCCTTGTGGCAGGGCCTCTGCGGGACCGGTTTGGCTTTGTCGGTCGCGTCGACCTTTACGAAACTGACGATCTCCAGGCCATCGTGGAACGCTCGGCTCGACTGCTCGAGGTTGCGATCGATGAAGGCGGGGCGTATCGAATCGCCGAACGATCTCGGGGAACTCCTCGCATCGCCAACCGGCTGCTTCGACGGGTCAGGGACTTTGTCGAGGTTCGTGGTGACGGCACGATCTCGCAGGAGGCCGCCGACGAGGGTCTGACGCTCTTCGGCGTCGACCACCTTGGCCTCGACAAGCTGGATCGGATGATCCTCGAGGTTCTGTGCGTGAGGTTTGGCGGACAACCTGTCGGGCTCTCAACGCTGGCTCAGTCGGTCGGCGAAGAGCAAGGCACAATCGAAGATGCGCACGAACCGTTCTTGGTCCAACGTGGGTTGGTGCACCGAACCCCACGAGGAAGAGTTGCAACTCCGGCAGCCTTCGCACACCTTGGCGTGACCGTGGCCACGGCCACGACAAACCTCTTTGCTGGAGGGAAGAGGGATCCCACGCTCGGCTAGGGTCGGGGTCGCCCACGATGTGGCATCCGTTCGGAGTTGAGATGACAACCTTTATCAGCATTGCAGCGACGCAGAATTCAGGTCCTCCTTGGCTTTTGTATGTCCTGATGATCCTTTTCGGTGCCATGTACCTGCTGTTTATTCGGCCCCGTCAGCAGGCACAGCGGAAGGCCCGCTCGCAAGCCAGCGCAGTGGAGATAGGCGACGTTGTCGTTACGATCGGCGGCACCCATGGGGTGGTTGTGTCTCTTGACGACACGTATGTGACGCTCGCCACTGGACAGAACGCCGGAGACGACCCGGCTCTCGGCGCACCAAATCGCATCACCTTTGTCAAGGGAGCCATCGCTCGAAAGATTGAGCCAGAAATGGCTGCCGTGAGCAACACCGAGATCACCGAAGACGCTGGCGAGGGATCCGACGGCGAGGATACGCAGGGATGAGTGCGAAGACCGGAGGGTCGAGCCAACGTCAAACTCGGAGACTCTGGATCAGCCTCTTGACGGTGATCATCATCACCCTGGGATCCTTCGGGCTCACGCTCGCAGCCAATTGGCAGCCGAAGCTCGGACTCGATCTCGCCGGCGGGCTCTCTGTCGTCTACCGGCCCCAGGGCCACCCGACGACTGCAGCACTCAATCAGACAGTCGCGGTGCTTACCAATCGCGTCGACTCTCTTGGGGTCTCCGGTTCCCAAGTTTCCACACAGGGAACCGATATCGTCGTCTCGGTACCCGGCGTGAAAAATGCACGAGAAGTTCTCAAGAACGTCGGCCAAACGGCTCAGCTGCTCTTCCGACCAGTTCTCTGTTACTCGCCTCCATTCGTGGGCCCGAAGTCGAAGAAGGCGGAACCGGTGGGGAGCCCTCTGCCGGCCTGCGGATCGAACTACGAGCTCACCGCGGCCAATCTGGCCATCCAGGCGAATTCAGCCAGCGTGCAGGGGTATTCTGCGAACAACGTGGGTCCCGATCCGGCCTTCTCCTCACACCGATCGACCCTTTCGGCCGCTGACCTCGCCGAGCGGACGGTTCTTCTCCCCGGCCATGGTGGATCGAATCAAATTCGTTACGTGGCAGGACCGGCTCAACTCACCGGAGAAGCAGTCAAGACCGCCCAGGCCCAGCAGGATCAAGCGGGTGCGTGGGTGGTGAACTACACGCTTACCTCGAAGGGCTCAGCGGCTTGGGACAAGGTTGCGCAAGACAATTTCCACCAAGTCGTAGCGATCGATCTTGATGGGGTGGTTGAGTCGGCTCCTTTGATCCAACCGGGATCGTCTTCGTTCTCGTCGTTCCAAGGGACGGGTCAGATCAGTGGAAGCCTGACTCAGGCGGATGCACAAAACCTCGCACGGGCCCTACAGTTCGGTGCGCTTCCCGTTCGGTTGGTTCCTCTGACCACGCAGACCATTTCTCCGAGTTTGGGGCATTCCTCGCTTATCGCAGGCCTGGGCGCTGGGCTGGCTGGACTGCTTCTCGTATTGATTTACACGATCGTGTACTACCGGGCGCTCGGACTCGTTGTCGTGGCGGGCCTCGGGTTGACCGCCATGCTTCTGTGGGCAATCGTCTCGGCGCTCGGCCACACATCACTTGCCCCGAGCTTTGATCTGGCCGGCGTGACGGGACTAATCGTCTCGATCGGCATCACCGTTGACTCGTACATCGTGTATTTCGAACGCCTGAAGGACGAAGCACGATCTGGTCGAAGCGTCCGGAGCAGCGTTGATCGTGGTTTCCAGTCTGCATGGCGAACGGTCCTCGCTGCTGACTTCGTCTCGCTGCTCGCAGCCGTCATTCTCTATCTGGTGGCCCTTGGGGCAGTCCGTGGATTCGCCTTCTTCCTCGGCCTCTCCACAATCCTCGACATCGTGATCACCTACTACTTCACCCGTCCGGCAGTAATCCTCCTCGGTCGATCCGATCGCATGAGTGCAGGGCGTCGTTTTGGTGTCGCTCGCGGCCTCGGAGCGGTCAGTGACCAAGCAGCCCAGGAGATGCAGCCGGCATGAGTGACACGACCATCGAACAGGCCCCGACCAGCAACGAAGAGACGAGGAGTTCCAGCGTCGTCCGCAGGCTCTATCGGGGACAGACGCAATTCGACTTTGTCGGAAAACGAAAGATCTGGTTCACAATCTCGGCCATCATCATCATCGCCGGCACCGTGGCCATTGGCGTCCGAGGGCTCAATCTTGGAATCGACTTCAAGGGTGGATCTTCTTGGGCGGTGCCAGCGAACAACGTCACCGTGGCCCAAGCGACGTCTGCCGTAGAGGCTGCAGGGGTCCCACAGCCTGTGGTTCAGGTCCTCGGAGGCCGCACGATCTCGGTCGAAGCCAACCTCAAGGACCTCCCGACTGCGCAGCAGGCGGTGATCAACAAGAAGGTCATCGCAGCGATGGCCATTCTCGGAAAGACCACCCCAGCTCAAGTATCCGCCAACACGGTGGGACCGACATGGGGTGGAGAGGTAACCAGCAGGGCACTCTGGGCACTCGGTCTCTTCTTCCTCGCGGTGGGGATCTACATCAGCTTCCGGTTTGAGCCGAAGATGGCCCTCGCTGCCTTTATTGCCATGATCCACGACCTCCTTGTCACTGTTGGGATCTACGCAATTGCCGGCTTCCAAATTACGCCTGACACGGTGGTCGCGGTGCTGACCATCCTGGGTTATTCCCTCTATGACACCGTCGTCGTGTTCGACAGAGTCCGAGACAACAGTCGGTCGTTTGGTGCGTCGGGACGGATGACCTACTCGGAGATGGTGAATCTCTCAATGAATCAGACTCTGGCGCGGTCAATCAATACTTCGTTGGTGGCTATCTTGCCGGTGTTGGCTGTCTTGGTGGTGGGCGCTGAGATTCTTGGAGCCACCACGTTGTTGAATTACGGCTTGGCTCTCTTTGTCGGCCTCCTCGCCGGAGCGTATTCATCGATTTTCATCGCCTCCCCATCGCTCGCGATCCTCAAAGAGCGAGAGCAGCGCTGGCGGGCCGTCCGACAGCGTCTCGACGCGCGATCAGGTCGTGGTGAAGTCTTCACGCCTGCGATGGCCGCAATGGCAGGTCAAGCAGGATCGGCGACGAGTTCCGCCGCTGGCTCGGCATCCGGCGTCATTCGGCCGGGATCCGCATCGGCTCGGATCGCAGCGGGCGCACCGTTGGAATCGGCGATACCGCGTCCACGCAAGAAGAAGAAGCGCTGAGCCCCATCGGCCGAAGGTCCAAGTAGCGTGGTCCCATGGTGAGCCCGATTGGGGTGAAGGTGGGAGAGGATTCGACGACCGAGATGGTCGACGAACTGCTGGCACCGGTCCTCCGGGCCTGTGAGGAGAAGCGCCCCGAGGAGCCGACGGATCTGATCGTCGCAGCGGCCCATGTTGCGGCGAAGGCGCATGCAGGCCAGATGCGGCAGTCGGGGGAGGCCTACATCACTCATCCGGTGGCCGTCGCTGGCATCGTCGCCGAGCTCGGGCTTGACGCGACAACCATTTCTGCGGCATTGCTTCACGATGCGGCCGAGGACACTGGCCTAACCCTTGCCGACATTGAGGAAACGTTCGGCCCGCAGATCGCAGCGGTGGTCGACGGCGTGACAAAACTCGACCGTTTGGCGTTCGACTCGAAAGAAGCCCAGCAGGCAGCAACGATCCGAAAAATGCTCATCGCAATGGCGTCTGATTGGCGAGTCCTGTTGATCAAGCTTGCGGACCGCCTCCACAACATGCGAACTCTGGCGGTCATGCCGGAATGGAAGCAACGGCGTATCGCTCAAGAGACCCTTGATGTCTATGCCCCTCTTGCGCACCGGCTGGGTGTCCAGCAGGTCAAGTGGCAGCTCGAAGACCTCTGCTTCGCCACCTTGCACCCCAAGCGCTATGCCGAGATCGAACAGATGGTTGCCTCTCGGGCTCCTGAGCGCGATGACCTGGTCGAGCGAGTTGCCCAGGAACTCTCGGCCCGTCTCGGCGAGATGGATCTCACCGCCGAAGTCAACGGTCGAGGAAAACACCTCTGGAGCATCTACGAAAAGATGGTCGTGCGAGGCAAGGAGTTCGATGACATCTTCGACCTCGTGGGCCTCCGGGTGATCGTTGATCACGAGCGAGACTGCTGGGCGGTTCTCGGGGCTATTCACGCCCTGTGGCACCCGGTTCACGGCCGGTTCAAGGATTACATCAACACCCCCAAGTTCAACCTCTATC
>JBAXAR010000075.1:0-9788 GCA_037142475.1 Actinomycetes bacterium | reverse complement strand
CACAGAACCCTTCGTCGAGATGCGACGGCAGCACCACACCGAAGGCCTCGGTCGGGAGGCCTCCGGGAATCTTGATGTCCCCGTGGAGGCGAGCAACCGGGATGACGATCACATCTGGGGTTGGGACGGACTCCATCCCGTCAGCAATAACAAGCTCAAGCATGTTCGGCATCAGGATTCCTGGCCCTTCGCCAAGACGTGCTCATCGCCTTCCTGCCACCTTGCCATTGTCCATACCAAATCCGACAACCGGTTGAGGTAGGGGCTGACAAACGAATCCTCAAGGCCGTGCGAGACGCTCAGCCGCTCCGCTCGACGGACCGCGGTTCGCGCCACGTCGAGAGCCGCCGACACAACGTTTTGACCTGGAATCACGAACTCTGTCGGCATGGCTGTCCTCTCAGACAACGCATCGATTCGGACTTCAAGAGACGTGACCATCTCCTCGGTGACCAACGACGTGCCGGGACTCAACTTCGACCGATTCGCAGGGAGCGTGGCCACCTCTGCCATCAGGATGTAGAGCTCTCGCTCGAGTTCGGTCAGCATTCCATCGAGCTCCGGATCAGACGATCCCAGCGCTCTGGCCATACCGAGGGCTGCTTGAGCCTCATCGACCGCGCCATTCACCTCGATCGGATCAGCATCCTTGCGGACTCGTCCTCCGAAGAGAAGGCCAGTGGTTCCATCATCGCCGTGGCGGGTGTAAATGCCCATGGGATTGAGGCTATCGGGCCGGCCGATAGCCTGAGAACCTATGTCGGATCGAATTCCCCGCCTTCCAACCCTCAGTCCCCTCACGGACCCCTACCTCGCTGCGACGTCGGAGAGGGTCGTGATCTTCGACGGAGCCACTGGTACCAACCTCCAACTCATGGATCTCACCGAAGATGACTTCGGTGGAGCCGCTCTTGAGGGGTGCAACGAAATCCTCGTCGCCACTCGCCCCGACGCAATCGACCGCCTTCATCGATCCTTCCTCGAGGTCGGCAGCGACGTCGTCGAGACCGACTCGTTCGGGTCGTTCTCAATCGTGCTCGCCGAGTACGGCCTCGAAGATCGAGCTGAGGAACTCTCACGCCAATCTGCCGAAATCGCACGCGCCGCGGCGGACGACTTTTCCACCCCCGAGCGACCTCGATTCGTTGCCGGATCGATGGGACCTGGAACGAAGTTCCCGACACTGGGTCAGATCAGCTACCGCGAGGTGCGTTCTTCCTATGTCGAGCAAGCTCGCGGGCTCCTCGTTGGTGGCGTCGATCTGATCATCATCGAAACCATGTTCGACCTCTTGGGCGCCAAGGCTGCGATCAACGCCGCTCGCATTGCCATGGCAGAGGTCGGTCGACAGGTTCCGATTCAGGTCCAGGTGACCATCGAACTCACCGGACGAATGCTCCCAGGGACTGAGATTGGAGCGGCGCTGACCGCTCTCGAAGCGATGCGCATCGACGTCATTGGCCTCAACTGCGCCACCGGGCCGGTCGAGATGGGTGAACCCCTCCGCTACCTCGCCGAGCACTCCCGGATTCCGATCTCATGCCTCCCCAACGCAGGACTTCCCAGCGTTGTCGACGGCAAAATGCACTACGACCTCACCCCCGACGGTCTTGCCGAGCACCTGTCACGTTTCGTCAAGGAGTACGGAGTCAGCGTGGTCGGCGGTTGCTGTGGCACCACCCCAGATCACCTCAGAGCCGTCGTGGAAGCGCTCGGAGATACTCAGCCGATTTCCCGCCAACCCGTCTTTGAGCCGGCGGTGGCATCGATTTACACCTCAGTACCTTTCCGCCAAGACAGTTCGTTCCTCGTCATCGGTGAACGGACGAATGCCAATGGTTCCAAGAAATTCCGCGAGGCGATGCTCGACGCCGACTGGGACACCTGTGTGGCCATGGCCAAGGACCAGGTGAAGGAGGGTTCCCACGTCATCGACGTCTGCGTCGACTACACCGGAGCCGACGGCGTCGGAGACATGGAGGCACTCCTCAGCCAACTCGCCACCCAATCGAGTGTCCCGATCATGGTGGACACCACCGAGGCCCCAGTGGCAGCGACCGCCCTCCGCTGGCTTGGTGGGCGAGCGCTCCTCAACTCGGTCAACCTCGAGGAAGGAGCCGAGGAAGGAACACGGCTTGATTCGTTCCTCGAGCTCGCTCGCGAATTCGGAGCCGCCGTCGTTGCAACCTGCATTGACGAGGAAGGTCAAGCTCGGACCGCGGAGTGGAAGCTTCGCGCTGCGAGAGAGATCCACGATCTCGCCGTCAACACCTACGGACTTGAGCCGGCTGACTTGATGTTCGACCCGCTCGCCCTCCCCCTCTCGACCGGGATGGAGGAGTCACGCCGTGACGGGATCGAGACCATTGAGGGCATCAGACTCATCAAGGAGCACCTTCCGGGTGTCTCGACGATTCTCGGCCTCTCAAATGTCTCGTTCGGTCTGAGCCCCGCAGCCCGCCAAGTCCTCAACAGCGTGTTCCTTCACGAATGTGTCGAAGCTGGTCTCGACGCGGCGATCGTGCACGCCTCGAAGATCCTGCCGCTGGCGAAAATTGACGATCGAGCCAAGGAAGTCTGTCTCGACCTCATCTACGACCGCCGTTCCGAAGGCTACGACCCGCTCACCGAGCTTCTCAGCCTCTTCGAAGGTGTCACCATTGCCAAGCAGGGTGCAGATGACCACGCCGACTGGCCGGTTGATCAACGCCTGGTCCAGCGCATTATTGACGGCAACCGAAACGGTCTCGAAAACGACCTTGACGAGGCAATGGCCAGCGGATTCGCCCCTCTCTCCATCGTCAACGACTTCCTCCTCGAGGGAATGAAGACCGTGGGTGAGCTCTTCGCCTCCGGCGAGATGCAGCTCCCGTTCGTGTTGGGGTCGGCCGAGACGATGAAGCAAGCAGTTGCCCATCTCGAGCCCCACATGGAGAAGGCCGACCAAGGTGGTCGTGGCACCATCGTTCTGGCGACCGTCAAGGGTGACGTCCACGACATCGGCAAGAACCTCGTCGACATCATTTTTACCAACAACGGCTTTGAGGTGATCAACCTCGGCATCAAGATTGGCGCCAACGAAATGATCGCTGCCATCGAGGAGCACAATGCCGATGCACTCGGCATGAGCGGACTCTTGGTGAAGTCCACGCTGATCATGCGAGAGAACCTCGAGATCATGAATGAGCGTGGCCTGAGCCACATCCCAGTCCTCCTCGGCGGAGCGGCCCTCACTCGGACCTACGTCGAACGCGACCTCCGGCAGGTCTACAACGGGCGCTTGTTCTACGGCAAGGACGCGTTCGAGGGTCTTCGGACCATGGACCAGTTGATGACGATCAAGCGCGAAGGTATCGACGATCCCGATTTCGGCCGGGTGATCTCGGAGAAGAACGTGCAGCGGCGCTTCCGTGAGCCGACGACGACCGTCATCGAAGGACAGCCTGATCGAGCACCCTCGGTCGTCGAGGACAATATGATCCCGACGCCTCCGTTCTTGGGGAGCCGACTCGCCAAGGGAATTTCGATTGACGAGATCGCCACCTACATCAATCAAACCGCTCTTTTCCGGAACCAGTGGGGATTCCGTCCCGAAGAGGGCGAGGACGACACCGAATTCAAAGAGCGGATCTCCGCCACCTTGCGCGAACAGCTGGGCGAAGCGGTCGCCGAGGACCTTCTCGTTCCTCAGGTCGTCTGGGGTCACTTCCCCGTCAACGCCCAGAGCAATGACCTTGTTGTCTTCACCGACGACGAGCGGACCGAAGAGCTCACGCGTTTCGTTTTCCCTCGCCAAGGGGTCGAGCCGTGGCTTTGTATCTCGGACTTCTTCCGGACCAAAGAATCAGGCCAGAAGGACTATGCCAGCTTCATGCTGGTCACGATGGGACAACGGATCTCTGATCGCTGCCAGGAACTGTTCGAAGCGGACGAGTACCAGAAGTACCTCTTCCTTCACGGTCTTGGCGTCGAGATGGCGGAGGCTCTCGCCGAGATGTGGCACCGTCGCATTCGCGAAGAGCTCGGAATCGCCGACGAGGACGGACCGTCTCTGGCCGGGCTCTTCCGCCAGAAATACCGAGGAGGCCGCTACTCCTGGGGCTACCCCGCATGTCCCGACCTCATGGACAACGCCAAGGTTGCTGACCTTCTCGGTGCCGTCCGGATCGGCGTCGAAGTCTCTGAGGGATTCCAGCTCCACCCCGAGCAGACCACTGACGCCATTATCTGTCATCACCCTCAGGCGAAGTACTTCGTCGCCTGACCCCTCCAGGGTTCCGTCAGCTGCTCTGAGACGCTCGGGAGCCAAGCGACACCGGCACAGGTGCAACCGTGCTCGCCGCCTCTCGAGCGTGGTAGCTCGAACGAGTCAGCGGAGAGGCCTGCACGTGGCTCAGGCCAAGTGCTCGTCCCTCAGCCGCAAGTGCGTCGAAGATCTCCGGCGCTGCAAACCTTGCCACCGGGAGGTGGTCCTTCGACGGCCGGAGATACTGACCAATCGTGACCAGTTCGACTCCGACGGCGGCCAGATCGCCCAAGGCCGCCACCACCTCATCGTCAGTCTCCCCCAGGCCGAGCATCACGCCCGACTTGGCCACCACGCCGGCGGCTGAGGCTCGAGCAAGCACGGCGAGGCTCCTGGCGTAGCCAGCGGATGGTCGAACCGCCCTTTGAAGTCGCGCCACCGTCTCAAGATTGTGGTTGAGAACGTCTGGAGCGGCATCGATGATGATCTGAAGATCATCGGCGTCGCCCTTCAGGTCCGAGATGAGTATCTCGACCGCGGTGTTGGGTCGCACGGCCCGAATCGCCCGGATCGTCTGTGCGATCGCCCGCGCGCCACCATCGCTGAGATCGTCTCGTGCAACGCAAGTGACCACTGCGTGCGCCAAACCCATTCGGGCCACCGCCTCTGCGACCCGCTCAGGTTCGCTCGGGTCGAGCGCCAATGGCTTCGAGGTATCAATGAGACAGAATCCGCAGGCACGCGTGCAGCGCTCTCCGTTGACCATGAACGTGGCTGTACCGTCCGCCCAACATTCGAAGATATTGGGGCATCCGGCTTCCTCACAAACCGTCACGAGTCCGAGATCAGCCACCACGCCCTGTGTTGCTCGGAAGTCGGCCCCCATCCGCGTCGGCGTACGGAGCCACTCGGGCTTTCGCGTCGCCAATTCGAGACCCTGGTCGGGATCGACGCCTGCAGTGCGGAGCCGTCGACGAGCCATCGATTCGCGCCCCAGCGAGGCGAGATCCTGATCGTCAACCGCTCGAACCGATGCTGTCTGAACGGGCCGACCTGGAAACAACTCAGCAGCCAATGCTTGACCAAGAGCATCCTCGACGAGCCCCATCGGCCAGGTGGCCCCGAGCGCCGCCAGAGAGGTGACTGAACGATTGGGGATGCCACAAGGCACGATCGCATCGAAGAGACGTAAATCGACATCGACATTGAGCGCGATTCCATGCAAGGTCCGTCGCTGCTCGCCATGGCGCTCGGTTCTCACCCCAACAGCGCAGATCTTGGCCGGAGTGCCGGTCTCGAGACCGACCCAGACCCCTGGATGTCCGTCGAGCCTTCCCACGCCTCCGACGTTGCGCCCATCGAGAACTTCGGTGACGACTGATATCACGGCCTCTTCGAGGTGGTCGACGTGTTCCGCGATGGCATGAGGATCCCCGTCAATCGTGATGACGGGATAGGCGACGATCTGGCCTGGTGCATGGAGCGTGACGTCGCCGCCCCGGTCGACCTCCACCACTGCCGCTGAGATCCCCTCTGCATCAAGCACGTTCGACGCATCAGCGCGTCGCCCCAGAGTGATCACGGTGGGATGCTCGAGGAGAAAGAGATAGTCCCGATCACCGCGGCATACCGACCGTTGAAGACTTAGGGCCTCGTCGTATCCGACTCGTCCAAGAAAGCGAACCCTCAGAGGATCCATCAGAGCTCTGCGGTCCAATCCTGATCAGCGATCAGCTGAGCCACGCGGGCGAGGAACTTCGAGGCAAGGTGGCTGTCGACTACCCGACTATCGAAGGCGAGGCCCAGGGTTGCGGTCGAACGGATCACGATGGCCTCATCCCCAGCCTCAGTAACGACCACCCGAGCCCGACGGGCAATCCCGCCGACACTCAAGACCGCCACTTGCGGTTCAGTAACAACGGGGATGAGATGCCCCACCGAGCGGTCCGGAGCGACGCTTACTGTGAACGTTGCATTCATCAGTTCCGAGATGTCCAGACGGTGGGTGAGGGCACGAGCGGTTACCTCTCCCAACTTGCGCGCCAGGCCTCGGAGAGCGAGATCCTGCGCATCGGCGATGACCGGAACCGCCAGTCCTTCATCAAGAGCGACTTCGATCCCGACGTTCCGCGAAGCATTCACCACGCCAATACCCTCGTCACTCCACGCATTCAGTGTCGGAAACTCGGCGAGCGCCTCGACAGCAGCTCTCACGGCGAAGACGGTCGGTCCGAGATCGATTCCCTCGGCAACGACCAAGCGACCAGCGGCGCTCTTGAGGGCATCGTCGACGGCCTCGAAGTCGGCATCGAGGGACACGAACCCCGCCACCACCTCTGAGGCCACGCGAGCCATCACCGCGTGCTCGGGGCTTTGGGCGACTGTGCGGGCCTCGGGGAGCAACGGTTGGCGAACTGCCCGTTCGGCGTCTGCTCGGGTGATCCTTCCGCCGAGGCCAGTGCCTGTCACTCCAGTCGGGTCGACCGACGCTTCTTGCAAGATCCGTCGGACCAGAGGCGAGAGCACCTTCCCGGGTGCGGTTGATTCCCTTGGAGAACCTCCACCAGTTGGCGACCCGCCTTCATCCTGTGGGGCAGTGGTGTGTTGCTCGGAGAGGTCTCCTTGCGGCGAGATGGGAGTAACGGGGGCACGTGGTGCGTCGGCGTCACCAATGACTCCGAGCCGCTCACCAACCATGACAGTGCCGCCCTCGGGAATGATGATTTCGGTGAGAATTCCTGAGGCCGGAGCCGGTACTTCCGAGTCAACCTTGTCCGTCGAAACCTCATACAGAGGCTCATCGCGTTCAACCGTGTCGCCGACCGCTTTCATCCAGCGGATGACGATGCCTTCGGTAACGGATTCACCAAGAGAAGGGAGCGTCACGTCAACCAACGTGGAGCCCCCGTCCGGTCAAAGCGATCATCGTCTCGCCGAAAGTCTCTGACAACGATGGGTGTGGCATGAGGAACTGCGCCACCTCGTCAACTGTCGCCTCCCAATTCACGGCCAGATACCCGGCACCGAGCTGCTCGGTCACCCATGGTCCGACCATGTGAACTCCGAGCACCCTGCCGGCCGTGCCGTCCGGCCGCCGTTCGGCCACCACCTTGACCATCCCCTCGGTCTCACCGATGATCCGAGCTCGACCGTTGCCGCCGAAGGGATCCTTCTTTGTCACGACGTCGAATCCCTGTTCAATGGCCTGGTCCTCAGTGAGCCCAGCGAATGCCACTTCTGGGTGGCAGTAGATGGCCCACGGAACCCGCTCGTAGTCCACAGGGGTTGGGTCCTCGCCAAGAATGTCCTTGACCACGACGACAGCTTCGGCAAACCCAACATGGGCCAACTGGGGTGAGCCAGCCACGACGTCACCCACGGCATAGACACCGGACGCGGAGGTCCTCCCGAGTTGATCGGTCTGAACGAAACCACGGTCATCGATCGTCACGCCGGCGTCGTGTGTCACAAGGTTCTCGGTGAGAGGCCGCCGACCCACGGAAACGACGATCATCTCGACGAGCAGAGGATCGATCCCATCAACCAGAAGCGAGGTCGCCGTGGCGTCGGAATTGGGCTGATGGCCAAGCACCGTCGATGAGGTCAGCACGGTGATCTTTCGCTTCTTAAAGGAGCGAGCAATCACCGCAGTGACGTCGCGATCGCACCCCGAAAGAATCGACTCCATACCTTCGACGACGGTTACTGCCACGCCAAGATCTGAAAGCATCGATGCAAATTCGCAGCCGATCGCGCCTCCCCCGACGACCGCCGCTGATCGAGGCAACTGGTCAAGATCAAGGAATTCATCAGAAGTCACCACGAGCCGTCCATCGACGTCAAGGCCGGGAAGCGTGCGTGGCACTGATCCGGGTGCGAGGACCACTGCGTCACCCTGGAGGAGCGTGCCCGCGTCCTCTCCGTCAAGGATCTCAACCGTTCGGTCGGCTCCCAAACGGCCGGTACCCGAGAGCACGGTGACCTTCCGGTTCTTGAGGGTCCCGGCGAGGCCTTTGAAGAGGAGATCGACCACATTGGCTTTTCGAGCTTGACTCACCGAAAAGTCGATCTCGGGATCGCCACCGGCGGCAATTCCGAATTCGACGGCCCCGGCCA
Organism: Actinomycetes bacterium; assembly: GCA_037142475.1. GTDB lineage: Bacteria > Actinomycetota > Acidimicrobiia > Acidimicrobiales > RAAP-2 > CAIUMH01. Next base: position 1,426 of record JBAXAR010000075.1, on the reverse strand, counting down.
CTGTCCGCCACGTTGACGCTGTCTCGAGGAACTCCTTTGCCGGAATACACCCTCGATGGAGGCATGTCCCTCCGACCTTGTCGCGCTCAACAAGAGCAACGTTGAGCCCAGCCGAAGCACCGTAGAGGGCAGCGGCGTAGCCACCAGGACCTCCTCCGACTACCACGACGTCGAATGTCCTCGGGTCGGTCGACATCGTCACTCGTCCTTCCTGACGCCGCAGCGGCACTGGTGCACTCCACCCCTGATGCTACCGACCCTCCCGGTACGCCGGTTCGGCGGGCCTCAGTCGGACGAAGTTGTCCCCCGCTGCGACTGCGCTGCACCAAGCGCGAGCTGATCGACGACGTCATTCCACCGATCGCCCGAGTGACCCTTCACCCAGGTGAAGGTGATCGACCGATCCGGGTCAAGGGCCACCTCAAAGAGGGGCTCCCAAAGGTCCCGATTCGCCACCGGCTTGCCTTGGCTGTTTTTCCAGCCCCGACGCTGCCACCCTGCCCACCATCGATCGTTAAAACACTTCACGACGTAGGTGGAGTCGCTGATGATCTCGATCTCACGATCAGGGCACGCCCGCAATGCCTCAAGGACCGCCCGCATTTCCATGCGCTGGTTGGTTGTCGCCGGATCTGGGCCCGAAGCAAACGGTCCTTCAGGGTCAGCCCAGGCCCATCCTCCCGGTCCCGGGTTCCGAAGGCAGGATCCGTCGGTGTAAATGCGCCTCATCTCATCCTCGCCATCAGTGCGGCTTCCAAGCATCAGGATTCTTCGTCAGTGCCACGACGTTCTCCGGCAATGAACCCGTAGCAACCTGCTCAAGCGTCACATGTTCAAGAACGCCGCGTAACGCTGAGCGAACTGCCACCCAGACGTCCTGCAGATTCTCCGCTGCACCCTCATACTCGGTGACCTCTGGCCGCTGCCCGCGAATCTCCGCCAGGGGTCCCACAAGTGCCCGGATTACCTCGGCGAGGGAGATCTCGGATGCCGGTCGTGAGAGTCGATAGCCACCCTCCGAACCCCGCTGGCTCACCACAAGGCCGGCTCGACGCAGATCATTCAGGATGGCTCCAAGGAATCGTGCGGGAAGACCCTGTACGGCGGCGAGCCGCTCCGCCGTCTCGGGCTCGCCCGACTCTGCAAGGACGAGGAGCGCACGGACGCCATAGTCAGCTTTCGCTGGGATGTGCATCATGAGAGTCTGCCCTCTCAGAAGAGCCTGGGGGTACAACCCCTCCGAGCCATGCGCGAGAATCGTTCGATGAAGGACCACGATCTCCACCTGACCGGCGATGCGGATGCAGATCATCTGCTTTCGATCAGTCCGCTGGCGCTGGTGATCGGCATGGTCCTCGATCAGCAGATCCCGATGGAATGGGCATTCCGGGGTCCTCAAGAGCTCATGAACCGCCTGAATCGGGGG
>JBAXAR010000074.1:0-9879 GCA_037142475.1 Actinomycetes bacterium | reverse complement strand
GATTAGAGGGGCCGACTGAGCATCACTTCAGGAAGCGGCAGAACACCGCCCGGTCCTCCGAGGGCGTTGAAGACGTCCCTCACGACGCCACCGACCGGCACCGGAGATGACCAGTTCTCGGCCATCTCCGGTCCACGGAGCTCGATGACGCCATCGTGGCTACTGGTGATGGTCACCTGACCGATCCGCACCCTCATCGCACCGTCGATCAACATCCGACAGATGAGGCCACCGAGTTCCACGAGGAGAGCCGCTTCGTCAGGAGCCTGCGGGGTCATCTGGTCTTCGATCAGGGTTCGCCGTTCGCCCGAGGCGTCGGGGGCAACGAGCGCGGCCACCGCCACCCGGTCCAACCGTTCGACCCTCTCGGAGGGCCCGAGCATGGCCGAGACTCCGAAGCCAACCTGGGCGATTTGGCGGAGGGCTCTCGACGAGCGGTCGCACGCCGTGATCGATCGGTGGGCCGCCATGGCCGCTCGCCGGAGCGTCTCATCGGAGAGTCCCGGCTCGCTCACCAACCGAACCACCAGATCCGCGGCTTCGGTTCCCTCCCGGAGCGACCGCTCGGCATCGTCGACGAAACCGAAGAGCCCGGGAGCGGGAATCACGCCATGTTCGCCTTCGATGCGCATGGCGGAGATCTCCTCAGCGAGGCCCTTGGCCTCTAACCACGCTCGCCCGGCGACGAGGACTGCATCATTTGACAGCCATCGACACGCCGAGGGCCCCTGTTCGATGAGATCGTCAACCCAGTCCTGGTCGGTGACACCAATATCGAGAACTGAGTCATGGTGGCGGTGGATCGATGCATGCATAAGGGCTCCTGGTGGGTGATCGATCGGAGGGACAAAGGCCTTACCGACACTGGGTTTCTGGCCTTAGGGTACGCCTCCGATGTGACAGATCCCTGGCTGATGGTGGGCGCGAAGACAAGGCCTCGGAGAGGGTCCTGAACGGTCCTCGACGGGGCGTCAGTGTGCTCGTCGTGGCGGCGAATCGCCATAAGGCCATGTGCAGCGAGCGAGCGCTTGGTGCTCCCTTCGCCACGCGTGTCGGCGGTGATCATCGCCAGTCGCTGAAGGACGAACACGATGATTCTTAGGTGATGTGCCGCTCTTCCTTACGGGGCTCTTCAAGTCGGCGACTAGAAACGCATCCATGATTCACCCTCTTGTCCCCGACGAGCCTGCCCTCGAGGCCCCACCACGCCGATGGCTCCTCAACGCACCGGCCCTCGTCGCACTCGGGCTGTTCGTCGTCATGGCCATCGCCGTCCTGGTGACGGGGTCGAAGCTGCTTGAGCCCGACGACTACGCCTATCGTGCCTCGATTGAGGCCCTTCGAAGTGGCCACATCTGGCTGACGAATGCCCAGTACACCGCGATGCTGAAGCACTTCGCCTCACTCGACGGTGGCCACGGGATGGGTATTGCCCAGTGGATCCATCAAGCGAACGGCCACTGGATCAGTGAGAAGAACCCGGGCTACCCGTTCTTCGCCGTCCCGTTCTCCTGGTTGGGAATCCTCAAGGTCGCGCCCATCTTCTACGGAGGCTTGGCCTCGATTGCCCTCTACCTCGGTGGTCGCCGGTGGCTGGGCCGATGGGGCGGGACAGCCACCGTGGGGCTCTTCTGCAGCTCGGGTGCTGCGATGGTGTTCGCCTGGCGGTCTGCGATGCCGACCTTCACTGATGCCTCAATGGTGGCGGCTGGATGCGGACTTATCCTCTGGACCCTCTTGGCTCGTGAGGCCACTGACCATCGTCGGATGCTCGTTGGTCTCCTTGGACTAGCGAGCTTCGACGCAGCGATCTTCATGCGCTACACCGACCTTGTTGCGCTCGTCGTTGTGGGAGCCACGCTGACGTTGGTCTGGCTCCTGGCTCGGCGAGTAATCCCGAAGCGGGCGATGCCGCTCTGGATCGGAAGCCAAGTTCTTTTTGGTGCGTTCTTGGTGTGGGTGAATTTCTCGCTCTACGGTCATGCGTTCTCCACCGGCTACTCGAGCGGTGAGATCACCTTCAGTCTCGGGGCCATCAGCGGAAACCTGAACGTGATGCCGAAGAACCTGCTGGTCACCATGCCGATGCTGGTGCTCGCTGTCATATCGGTGGTCTGGATCTGCATCGCCGCAGTGCGGGCTCGTGGCGCACAAGGACCTCAGAGCACCGCCAAGCGGGACCTTGCCGTGGCGGCGGGTCTGACCGCCGTTTGGTTGGGCGTCTTTGGGCTCTATTTCTGTTACGACTGGACCGCCAGAATGGGCATGGAAGCCTCATCATGGGGTGACGTGCACGTGATTCGGTTCTATGTGCCGGCCATCGGAGCGCTTGCTCTCCTTGGGGCGTGGCTCTTGGTGAAGATGCCACTGAAGCTGGCTGGCCTCGTGGTGGTTGGTCTCATGACTCTCGGTCTGTTCTCTTTTCATGCCATGGCGACCTCTGTCATGCCGGGTGGACCTGGTGGGTTTGGCCACAGTGGCAAAGGGCTCACCGGGTGTCCAAACTTCCCGAAGATGCCCGGATCACAGGGGAACAGTGGGCTACCTATGGGCGGGCCTCCCGGAGGCGCATCCGGGGGATTCAGGCCACCGGCAGGATTCACTGGTCAACCCCCGAAGGGCATGCCGAGTCGGCTCCCAGGTGCTGGAGGCTTCCCCGGACGAGGTGGCACACTGCCGAAGTTGCCGGCGAACTGCCGGTAATTGTTCCTGCGAGGCCAACTCGACGCACCATGAGCGTGCTTGATAACTGTCAATTTTTGTGACACTTTATGAGGGAGCGACGAGATGACGTCTTCGACCAGCGGGTCGATCACGTCACGATCTCGCTCCACACCGAGGAGGATCGATCATGGCAGGCCGCGTGCAGCACCCGTACGGAGAGATCGACATCGATGTCGTCAAGAGGTGGTTCCGGCTTCCCGCCGATGAAGATCAAGCCATCTGGATGGTCAACCTCATGAAATACAAAGCGGTCGCTGAGTACGCCGAGGGAGCCAAGCCCGCCGGCGTGACCGAAGAGATCTCAGGCAAGGCCGCCGATGATGCCTATGCCCCCCTCGCATCGATCGCAGCGGTGGGGGCCATGGTGGCCTTCCACGGTGATGTGCTCGAGCAGTCCTCCGGCGATCCGGCGTGGGATCGTATCGGCATCATCCGGTACCCAAGCCGGTCGGCCTTCTTCACCATGCAAGAGCGCGATGAGTTCCAGAAGAGTCACGTCCACAAGGCTGCCGGCATGGAGTTCACTATTGTGATGGGCTGCCTGCCCAATGAGATCGGCGCCGAGGAGCCTCCCGCGGGCTCGTCCTACGTCATGCGGGTTCGGAAGTTCATCGATCCGACAAGGCGTGGCGTTGAGCCAGCCGGCGTCACCACCATTGCTCGTTTCGACGTTGACGGCACCGTCATCGGTGATGAACGGACATGGGATGAGGTGCGCTTCGACCTCGTCACCGAGGAGGCGTTGAGCCGCCTTGGTGACGTCGAGGGAATCGCTGACGGGGTCACCATGGTGGTGAGTCGCCTCATCGACAACCTTGTGAGCTCGGTCCAATCCGCACCCGAGGTTGGCTGAGTTGATGGTCGAGGTTCTGCGTACCCCCGATGAGCGCTTTGCGGGACTCCTTGACTGGTCCTTCGAGCCCCACTACCGAGAGGTTCTCTCCGACGAGGGGACCTCGCTGCGGTTCCACTTCGTCGACGAGGGTCCTCGAGAGGCGAAGCCGGTCGTGCTCCTCCACGGGAACCCGACCTGGTCCTATCTCCACCGCCACATGATCAACGGCTTGGTGGCCCTCGGCCACCGTGTTCTCGCACTGGATCTCATGGGCATGGGACGCTCCGACAAGCCAGCGGACCCAGCGTTCTTCACGATGGCTCGTCACGTTGACTGGGTGGGGCAGTGGTTGGTGGCCGAGGAGATCGAGCATGCCACCCTCTACTGCCAAGACTGGGGCGGAAGTATCGGGCTGGTGGTCCTCGCCGAGCACGGCGATCGATTTGATCGGGTGATCGCCTCGAACACCGGACTTCCGGTGGGCGAGGGTGAGAACGAGTTCCTCCGGAATTGGATCGCCTTCAGCCAGTCTGTCGACGAACTTCCCATCGCCACCTTGGTTGCTTCAGGAACCACCCGGAGCTTGAGTGAGCCCGAGCTCGCCGCCTACAACGCTCCCTTCCCGGACGGTCGCTATCAGGCAGCCGCAAAACAGTTCCCGGTGCTGATCCCGGTTCAGCCTGACAACCCGGGCGTCCCGCAGGCCCGTGCTGCATGGACCTTTCTCGAGACCTTCACGAAGCCATTCCTGACCGTGTTTGGCTCCGAGGACCCGGTGGCCTTTCAGCCAGGCTCCCACCTTGCGTTCCAGCGCAGGATCCCCGGCGCAGCCGGTCGTGATCACATCGTGCTCAATGGGCCGAACCACTTCATCCAAGAGGATGCACCCGACGAGCTGGTCGAGATCATCGACCGTTTCATTACCGCAACGCCGAGCTGAGCCATCGAGAGGCACGGCCATGGCGCCGGTGGTGTCAGGGTCGGGTCAGGGTTCCGAGGATCTCGACGTGCTCGGTGTGCTCAAAGAGATCAAATGCCCTGACCTCGCCGAGTTGCCAACCGGCATCCATCAGGAGTTTGAGATCCCGAGCAAACGTGGCGGGGTCGCACGAGACGGACACAATCGTCTTAAGAGTCGAGATGGCGTTGAGCGCCTCCAGAGCGCTTCGATCGATTCCGCTGCGTGGCGGGTCGATGATTCCATGGGTTGAGCCGATACCGTTCTCGCGTACTGACTCGCCGTCGACGTTGCCAGTGATGACGTCGACCCAGGCCAATGCTGAGGTGTTCCGGATGGCGTCCTCGGTGGCGACCTCGGAATCCTCGATGGCGACCACGAGGCCATCGACGCCGACCACCTCGGCCGCTGCCTTGGTGAAGAGTCCAACGCCGGCGTAGAGGTCGAGCACGCAATCGCCAGGGTGCAGATCGAGGCCCTTGAGGACGGCGGCGACCAGGATCTCGGGGGCCCGACGGTGGATCTGCCAGAACGAGCCCGGTGAGACCTGGAACGCCATGCCTGCGACGGTGGTCTCCTGAACTCGCCCCAGGGTGGTGTCGACCACAATGTGGTCGAAGCCGTCGTTCAGGGTGGCCTCGGTGGTGTGCGTCTCGGCCGTGTCGCGCAGCAGCGATGCTTCGGCGCTGCCCTCGATGGCACAGGCCTCAATGTCGTAGCCCGCCGGATAGGTCTCCGCTTCGAGGTACATCGCGGCGATCCGCTCGACGGCCAACGGGCAGGTGGGCATCTCGACGATCTCGTTGCTCCGGTGCTGGCGCATCCCGATGTGACCCCGTGGGCTGACGCCGAAGCGCACCCGGGTCCGATTCCCGAGGCCGCCGTTGTTCTCGGGAGCCTCTTCAACGTCGACGGTGCGGTCGATCTTTGCCACTCGGCGCAACTGCTCGGCGATGAGTTGGGCTTTGAATCCCCGTTGCGCCTCGAGCGAGGCGTGCTGGTAGTCGCATCCACCACATCGACCAACGCCCGCACGAGAGCACGGAGCGCTCACCCGGTCAGGGGAGGCCTCGAGGATCTCGATGGCGTCGGCTCGGGCCCAGCGGGGGTGCTCTTCGGTGATGACCGCTCGAACTCGCTCGCCCGGGAGGCCGTGGCGGACGAAGACCACACGGCCGCCATCGTCACGGGCGACAAAGCCACCCCCGGCGGCGGGATGTCCCAGGACGAGTTCGATCGGTTCCATGAACATCAAGGATCCCACAGGCCACCGCGTGCGCCGGACGTCGTGTTCGATCGCACCGCCAGCACGGTGATCCGGGCGGCGGCCTGCGCGAATCCACCCGGGATGGGAGACTCGCTGTGGGTGCCCTCAAGCCTGATGGGAGATGTCGATGGCTTTTTGTGCCGCGTGTGGGACGGAGTTACACGGGGCGTTTTGCTCCTCGTGTGGGGCACCTGTGCCCTCGGCGGTGCCGCCACCACCACCTCCGGCGGTGCCATCTGCCCCACCATGGGCCCCGCCGATCTCAACTGCGGAGCGTGCCCAGATGGCCGCACCCTCGCCCTACGCCACCTGGATTCGCCGAGTGGGCGGTTCGTTGGTCGATGGCCTCGTCATCGGTGTGCCGACGACGGTCCTGATGATCGCTGGCTTCGTCTGGGGCTTCGCCGGAATGGACTGGGTCTGCACCAAGAACAGTGCCGGGAATGCCACGAACTGCGTGACGACTCCGGGTAGTCATTTCAACGCCGGCGGTGGGGTTCTCATCGCGTTGGCAGTGATAGTTCTCATCGGATGGGTGGTCTACGTGGTGATCGCCATCGGCGGGCCTCGGGGCGCCACCATCGGGATGCGAGCGGTCAAGATTCGCTGCGTCACTGACGGTCAGTTTGGCCAGCTGGGGAATGGGAAGTCCTTTGGCCGCTATGCCATTGCCGCTGTTTTCCGGTTCATCTCGTTCGTGGGAGTGATTGACCGCCTGTTCCCTCTGTGGGACGACAAGCGTCAAACCCTCCACGACAAGGTGGTCAGCACCGTGGTGCTCTACGAGCCGGATGGTCGCTAAAAGTTCGCTGACAAGGCCTCACTCTCAGGGAGGAAGGTCTCATCGGGAGACGTGGCGGCAACGCCCGAGTCCACCACGTCAGTGGTGGTCGGGCGTCGCCTACCTTGTCGAAGTGTGGCTTAGATAGCACCCTCAATGATGTGGGGTGCTGACGTGATCATGTCGGCCAGGCGGTCGTGGACAAAGCCTCCGGCGATGAAGGTTGAGGCCTCGGCAGACTCCTTGTCTTCAAAGATGGCCATGGAGGCACCCTCGCCGTCGCCAGAGTCAATCCAGTGGTACTCGACGAAGCCCTCGTGGGATTCGATCAGTGGGACGAACTCAGCCTTGACGATGGCGGTGATTGCATCGCCATTTGCCTTGTCGTACTTGTAGGTGCGGATGATTCCGTGCATGAGGGCCTCCTTGGCCATGGTCGAGGGGAGCATCCAGCATTCTCACTGGACGCCCAACTGCTTCGATGGGCTATCGGCAACGCCATTCTCATGAGACCCGAGGGTCACGAGGGTCGTGCCAGCGTCGCCGTCACCTAGCGAAAAAGTAGCACTCATCGAGCAAAAAACAGGAGGGACTCTCGGTCCTTCATTGCTCCTCGATGACGAGAGGCCTCAGCGGGAACGACTCGCGCCACCTCGACTACGCGAACCACCAGCAGGTGCTCCGGATCCGGGACGCCCACCGGCTGAGCCGGATCGGCCGCCCCCGGCGCGTCCGCGGCTCTGGCCACCGCCACCACCTGAACCTGAACCTGAACCGCTACTGCGAGCTTGACCACGTCGGCGATTGCCGCCATTGCCGCCGCCTGCGCCACCGGCACGGGGTGGGGTCGGTGTCGGCATGCCAATCGACAATGCGGCGGCGATCTCTTCGGCGCTGCGCTTGGTGCGCTCGCCGGGAGCTAATTCGACGAGGATCGGGTGGCCAACCGTGACCTGGGTGATGGTCGGCTTGATGCCGGCCTTGCGGGTCAGCTGTGCCACGTCGCGCTCCTGGCTCGGCGTGGCGAGCGTGATGACCACACCCTCATTCCCGGCTCGTGCGGTCCGACCGGAGCGGTGCAGATATGCCTTGTGCTCGGTCGGGGGGTCAGCGTGGATCACCAGGGTGACGTCATCGACGTGGATCCCTCGGGCGGCGATATCAGTGGCCACGAGAACGGCGGCCCGGCCCTCGGAGAAAGCGGCGAGATTTCGGACTCGGACGTTCTGTGACAGGTTGCCGTGCATCTCGACGGCTGAGACGCCGTTGGCGATCAGGAGCCGCGTGAGTTGCTTGGCCCGGTGCTTGGTCCGGGTGAAGACGATGGTGCGACCGGGCGCCGCCACGAGGTCAACAAGGACAGGAACCCGGTCGTCGTCACGGACGTGCAGGACGTGATGGGCCATGGTGCCAACCGACGCCTGAGCGGAGTCCACGCTGTGGGTCCTCGGGTCGGAGAGGTAGCGCTTGACGAGGATGTCGATGCCGTTGTCCAAGGTGGCCGAGAACAACATGCGCTGGCCTGACTTCGGAGTCTTATCGAGGATGCGCTTGACTCCCGGGAGAAAGCCAAGGTCGGCCATGTGGTCGGCCTCATCGAGGACCGTGATCTCGACGCGATCGAGGTCGCAGTGTCGCTGGGCGATGAGGTCCTCCAGGCGACCGGGGCAGGCGACGACGACGTCGACGCCATTACGAAGGGCCTGGACCTGGGGGTGCTGGCTGACACCACCAAAGATCGAGATCGACCGAAGCGAAAGCGCTCGGGCGAGCGGCCGGAGGGCAGTGTCGATCTGAATCGCCAACTCACGCGTCGGTGCCAAGATGAGCGCCCGTGGTCGACCTGACATACGGGCCTGGCCGCTTGAGGCGAGCCGGGTCAGAATGGGCAGGACGAACGCAAGGGTCTTGCCTGAGCCCGTCCGGCCACGTCCAAGGACATCGTGGCCGCCCATGGTGTCAATCATGGTGGCGGCTTGGATCGGGAATGGGTGGCTGATTCCCTCAGCAGCGAGCAGCTCGCACAGAGCGGCGGGGACGCCGAGGTCGGCGAAACTTGCGGTGAGGTCGACCGGGGTCGAGGGGGTGGTCTCGTCAAGGATCGACGAGGGGGACGTGCGGCCAGATGCCGACATAGGGGGTACTCCCAGCTGAAGATCCGCTGGGAAAGCACCGGACCCTCACGTCATGCTCGACGGAGTCCGCGACCACTCAGCGGGGGCGCCTCGGAGATGAGGCGACCTCTTCAGCATAGGTGACGTGGAGGATCATCCCGGCGCGCCCTCGATGATGGGCCGGTGTCGGGCCCGGTTAGGCCCCTTTCGAGGTCACCGGCGCGCGCCGCAGGCCGATGCCAAGGGCGGCTGCCCCGAGGATCACCACACCCACTGCCAGCCAGATCGACACACGTAGTGCGAGGAATCCCGCTGCGGCGATTTCGATCACCATGACCACCCGTCGAATCGGCTCCTCGAGGGCATCAAGGCGACGCAGCAGCGATCGCAGTGCCTCCTGGCTCGAGGCATTGGCGCTCAGGAGGACAGCGACGCCGCGAACAAGGCCGAAGACCACACCAAGGCCAAGGCCGATCGTCGCGGAGGCGGAGAGCGAACCGAGGAGCACGACCAACAGCACGGCACCGGTCATGACATAGGTCGCAAAGCCCACGCCGATCTGCCAGCCGAATCCCACCCCGTAGAACCAGCCCCGCCGCTCGTCGAGCCACCGCTCATTGACCTGTCGCCTCAGGATCGGAAGCTCGATGCCCAGAAGGCCTGTGTCGAGGAGTACGGCGACGACTGCGCCGAGAGAGCCGAGGACGAGTCGGCTGGCCAGTGGGACTCCGGTTAGGTCGATCCCGAGGGCGAACAGGGCGATGCCGGCTCCAAGGGTGGCGCCACCGGCGAGGCTGCCGATGAGGAACCACGTGGCCGTGATGCTGTAGCGATGGCCACGGCCCCGTTCCGCAATCGGATTGATGCTGGTCAGCATCGAGAGTCCGCAGGGCGACCACGTTGATCGAATCGCTCCGGCGACGGTGACGAGAAGGGCTACGAGCACTAGCGCCGTCATGGTGTCTCCTTCTCGTTTTGGTGGTCCTGCTGTGTCCAAACTACAAGGGGTCGGGTGGTACTTTCGATGCAGTCACCATGGTCACCATCTTGCTCCTCACCCTCTGCATCGTGCTGCTTGTCATTGCGGCGATTTTCGTCACCGCGCTCACTGCCTCCTATGGCGATCTCGAGCAACGGCTAGCCATGCTTGAGGATCAGGGAGCCACGACGACGCCGTTGACGCTGTCACCGAGATCGGGG
>JBAXAR010000073.1:0-9945 GCA_037142475.1 Actinomycetes bacterium | reverse complement strand
AAGGGGAGTCGGCACCGAGAGCAGTGATCACTGCTCTCGGTGCCGACTCCCCTTCGATCAAGAAGCTCCATGTGGCCGACATCATCACGGCGATCGACGCCACGCCGACGAAGAACTCGTGTCAGGTGATCCGGGCTCTGCACGACCTTGCTCCCGGGGTCTCGGTCGCAGTGACCTTCCGCCCGGCAGTCATCCATGACGATGGCTCGATCACCCACACCGCACCGGTGGTTCGTCGTGTCACGCTGGCACCCCCGCGCGGGGAGGTGTCGAGCAGCGTGTGTCGAGGGATTGATGGGCCCAATCGCGGCTATCTGGGCGTGGCATTGGATCCTGACATCGCCTACCGGTTCCCGATGAAGATCTCGATCTCAACCCCCAACATCGGCGGTCCGTCCGCTGGTCTCGCCATGACCCTTGGGATCATTGATCGGCTCTCGCACGGATCACTGATCCGCCACAAGGTGGTGGCAGCAACGGGGACGATGTCACCCGATGGGACGATCGGCGATGTCGGGGGTGTGCCGCAGAAGGCAGTGGCGATTTCACGCGAGAACGCGACGCTGTTCCTCGTGCCGCCTGGCGAGTTCGCACCGGCGACCTCGAAGGCCTCATCGTCGGTCCACGTCGTCGAAACCCCCACGCTTGACAGTGCCCTGAGGGTGCTTCTGAACCAGGGAGGCTCGTTGAGGATGGCGGACGGCACGACAGAGAGCCGTTCTCACCAGCGATCCACGCCGTAGGCTCTCCGCATGGCCGACGAACGCTCACCGATCTCCTCCTCTCGACTCTCTTCTTCGGAGGTGACCAGGGCGTCGTTCGCCGTGGTCCGACGCGGTTTCGATCCGCGGGAAGTCAGGTCATTCCTCGATTACGTCGGTCGTGAGATTGAGACGTTCGACGAGCGCGAGGCCGAGTTCCGGCGTCAGATCGCCGAGGCCAACGAGCGAGCCAAGAATCCGGTCATTGATGAGGCGAGCCTCACCGCCGCCCTTGGCCAGCAGAGCGCACAGATCCTTCGGACCGCCCACGAAGAGGCACGCCAGGTTCTTGAGGAGGCACAGGCGCAGGCCACCGAGATGCTCCAGTCAGCCCAAGCCCGATCAGGAGCGACGGCTATCGAAGCTGAACAACGGGCGGCGGCCAGGGTGGGTGACGCGGAAATTGCAGCAACGAACCTCGAGTCAGAGGCCACCCAAACCGCTCAGCAGATCATCGGCCAGGCCCGAGCCGATGGGGAGACACTCGTCGCCCGAGCGCGCGAGCAGGGCCGAGGGATGATCGAGCAGGCTCAAGAGGCTCGCGGTCGAGTGTTGGCCGACATGAATGCCCGACGACGGATGATGCACCTTCAGATCGAACAGCTCCGAGCAGCTCGTGACGAATTGGCTGCTTCAGTGATTGGGGTCAGAGAGACAGTCGATCGACTGACGGAGGAGATCGCCAGCTCTGATCATCGAGCTCGAGCCGCTGCTCAAGAAGTGGCTCGCCGTCAGCCCACCCCGGACGCCATTCAGGACGAGGCGCTGATGGAGGCATCGCTCGATGCCGCCACCATGGATGCCGGGACCTCGGCAGTGGCCGAGTCGGCAAGCGCGGATGAGCCCGGCGTCGTCGAAGAGCTCTTCGCCAAGATCCGGGCAGGAGCCAGAGACGACAACGAGGAAGGCTCGAATGGCGACGGCGAGGCACCGTCACCGAGCGGTCCCGATGCCGAGGAAGTGGCTGCACGCGACGCCTCGGTTGAGGCTGCGCTTGAGTCGCTTTCTCGCAAGATGAAGCGCAGTCTGCAAGACGCCCAGAACCGCCTTCTTGACGAGTTGCGGGCCGAAGGTGATCAGGGCCTCGTGCTTGAGCCGGAGGATGCCCAGTCGGCAGCATTCAGCTCTGCAGCCTTTGACTCGCTTCGCGATGCGGCGAATGCTGGACGTGCCTTCGCTCTGGACCGAGGGGTTCCTGAGGGTCCGGGCCTCTCTGATGGAGCGGTGGCGATCATTGCCCAAGCGCTGGCGGGCCAGATGGTTATCCCACTGCGTCGGCGTCTTGAAGACGCGCTGGCTTCTGCTGACCCGACGGCCGAGGTGAACACGGCATTTCGTGAGTGGCGGGGCGGACGGGTTGATCGAGTGGTCGGCGACGCTGTCTTGGAAGCGCACGCTGCTGCGGTCGTCGCCATGGTCGGGGACGGGACGGTTCGCTGGGCCACGGGCTCAGCCGATGGATGCCCGGACTGCGCTGACAATGCTCTCGAGGGCTCCGTGCGGGCTGGATCCCCCTTCCCGACTGGACATGCGTCCCCTCCGGCTCATGCCGGCTGTCGGTGCGCGATCCTTCCAATTTCCTGAGCCGACGGTAGGCGTGGCGAATCACTCGCCTAGGCTTTACTCCTGATGAGAACCCCTGATGACCTAGCCGCTGAGCCGAAGCCCCTGCGGCACCGAGGGCGCGTCTGGTTGATTGTCGTTTCGGTGGCCTTGGTCGTGATCCTTGGGTCCCTTCGATCCCTCGCAGGCCTGTGGACCGATCAGATGTGGTTCTCGGCGGTGGGGCAGGGAGCGACGTTCACCACCCTTCTCAGCGTCAAGATCGGCCTGCTGCTGGTCTTCGGAGTCACCTTCTTTCTGGGCCTCTGGGTGAACCTCGTTGCCGTGCACCGCATCGGAGCCACGGCCGTCCTGGTCGACCCCGAAGACGAAATGGTGCGGCGCTATCAGTTGGCGGTTCGGCCCTATGCGGGCCGCCTCAATGCCGCACTGGCCATCATCTTGGGCCTTGCCGCCGGAGCGGGGACAATTGGGCAGTGGCGGAATTACCTGCTGTTCTCCCATGCGCAGAGTTTCGGCACGAAGGATCCGCAATTCGGGAAGGACGTCGGCTTCTACATCTTCAACATGCCGTTCCTTCAGTTCTTGGTGAGTTGGCTGCTCGTCTCAACCGTGGTGATCACGATCATCACAGGCATCTTCCATTACCTGAATGGAGGAATCCGCGGTCAACGAGTCACACCGAGGGTCCGTCCAGCGGTCAAGATCCACCTTTCGATCCTTTTGGCCGTCATCGCCGGCCTCAAGGCAGCGGGCTATCTGCTCGCACAATGGGCGCTGACGACGTCGACCAACGGCTATGTCGAAGGTGCCACCTATACCGACGTCCATGCGAGGATTCCAGCGATCCAACTGCTTTTCTGGATTTCTCTCCTGGCGGCAGTCATCCTGCTGATCAACATCTGGCGTCAGGGGTGGACGCTCCCGATCCTGGCCGTGGGACTCTGGGCGTTCGTTGCCCTGGTGATCGGTGTCATCTTCCCGGCCCTGATCCAGACCCTCAAGGTGACGCCCTCCCAAAGCACGCTGGAGCGTCCCTATATTTCTCGGAACATCGACGCCACGCGTCAGGCCTTTGGGTTGACCAATGTCGCAAAGCACTCGTTCGCTGGAAGCCAGCCTCCGAGTAGCGAGGTCCTTCAGGCAAACGCCAGCACGCTGGCGAACGTGAGGCTTTGGGATCCGGACCCGCAGATCTCGCTCGTGACGTTCCAGAAGCTTCAAGGGCTTCGTTCGTACTACACCTTCCCCTCGGTGGGAGTGGATCGCTACACCGTTGATGGGAAGCTCACCCCGACACTCTCGGGTGTGCGACAGCTCAATGCCCAGGGCCTTCCCGCTGCAAGTTGGGTGAACACGCACCTCGAGTTCACTCACGGCACTGGCATGGCAATTGCCAAGGCCAACCGAGTCCTCGCCAACGGCAACCCTGAGTTCAGCGTGGCGAATGTCCCGCCAACCTCGACCGGCGGGCTTCCGGCGATTACCCAATCAGGGGTCTTCTTCGGGCAGAACAACCCTGGTTACGTAGTGGCGAACTCGAAGCAGACTGAACTCGACTTCCAGAAGGCCGACGGGGTCAACGTCGAGAGCCACTACCGAGGAACTGGTGGCGTCGAGCTCAATGGCTTCATGCGCCGAGCAGCGTTTGCTCTTCGCCTTGGCGACTTCAACCTGCTCATCTCGAACCTGGTCACCCCCAAGAGCCGGATCATGTTCGTCCGCGACGTCGCAGTAATGGCGCAGAAGAGTGCACCCTTCCTCTCCTTCGACTCGAATCCCTACTCCGTGCTCATCGATGGGAAGATCAACTGGGTTCTTGACGGCTACACCACCTCGGCCGCGTATCCCTACGGCGAATCGATCTCGTCGATGAAGATCCCACAAGGGACTGGCTTGCCGGACAATTACAACTACGTCCGGAACTCGGTCAAAGTCGTCATCGACGCCTATTCGGGCAAGATGACCTATTACGTGATTGACCAGAAGGACCCGATCATCAGGGCCTACGCTGCAGCCTTCCCGGACCTGTTGACCCCTGGGTCGAAGTTGCCTGCTGCGTTGCGCATGCACCTTCGCTACCCGGAGGACATCTTCTCGGCACAGACTGCTGCATTCGGCCGCTATCACATCACCGACGCCGCCTCCTTCTACAACGCCGGTGATGCCTGGAACATCTCGCAGACAGCGGGCGCCGGTTCGCCAGGGGCGACTCTGGCCCTCACTCAGAGCGTCAACGCCCAAGGGTTTGTGATCAACGGCCCAGCGCAGAGAATGCAGCCGATCTACCAGGTGAACGCGCTCCCCGGAACCTCGGAGCAAACGCTCACAGTCACCGAGGCGTACGTTCCTGCTTCGAATAGTGACCACAGCCAAAACCTTTCGGCATTCATGGTGGGGACGTCTGACCCATCGAATTACGGCAAGCTGAACGTCTACGTGACGCCGTCCGGCCAGAACGTGATCGGTCCAGTGGTCGCTGATGCCGAGATCCAGTCCTCAAGCAAGGTGTCGTCGATCATCACCCCCTTGGACCAGCACGGATCGAACGTGATCCTCGGCAACGTCCTGATGATTCCGGTGAACCAGTCGATGCTCTACGTCCGGCCTCTCTATGTCACGAGTTCCGGAAACCCCTTGCCTCAGCTGCGCTACGTGATCGCGGTCTTCAACAGCAACGTGTCGATCAAGAGCTCGCTGGACCTCGCGGTCTCCGATGTTCTCGAGACCTCCATTTCGCTTCCGAACGGACAAGTCGGTAGCCCCGATTCTTCGGGTGGCACGTCCGGCGGCGGGGGAGGGACCACAACGGTTCCCACTGGGATCAAGGCGCTCCTCACGCAAGCCGACGCGGCCTATGTGGCAGCCCAGGCGGCGTTGAAGACGGGGGACCTCGCCGGATATCAGGCATCGATCGAGACCATGTACCAGCTCTTGGTGAAGGCCGAGGCGCAAGCCTCTGAGGGCACTTCATCCTCAGGTTCGTCAACGGCAGTCACCACGACGACGAAGCCAGCGGCGATGACGACCACCTCGAAGCCCACCACCACGACGACGAGGAAGAAGGCCACGGGGCCGATTGGGCCTTCACCGCTTCGACTCCTCGCTGCAGGTGCTGACGTTCCTCGGTGACCATGATCAGCCGATCGTCAAAGTAATCGAGTGCCGGGCCTGAGAGACTCAGGTCCGTGGTGGCCCAGGACTCAACGTCGGAGTCGTTCGACATGGTGAGACCAGGCACGCTGTTCGAGGCAACCGTGCTCGAGGTCCGGCGCATCGCACGACGACCTTTTGAGGTGCTCGTGTGCGTGGCAGCGAATGGCGTCCTGGTCACCATCTTGTGGTTCTTCGCTCCGTTGAAGTTGGCGAATCTTGTGTTCTCGGTCCACACCGCTCTCTTTTTCCCCATCGTGCTGGCTTCGTGGATGCTCGCCGATGTGCCGGCTACGAATCAGCTGGCCCCCGATCGGGTCCGGGTCCTGGCCGCTCTTGGAGACCCTGAGGCCCTCAGGCTCCTGCTGCGAGCAAAGCACGTGGTGCTGTGGCTCTTGGTCTCTCCGGTGACAGTGGTGGTCATCGCACTCCAGGGGGCGCGAGTCGGAGATCCGGTGGGTCTGGTGCTGACCGTGATCTGGGTCCTCACGGTGCCGTTCTGTGCTCTCGGTGTGGCGTGCCTGGTGGGCGTGCGGTGGCCGTATCACCCGATGCGCCTGAAGGACCGGTGGTCCCGCCGATCTGATTGGCGCCCGATGATCCTGCGGTGGGGGATCCTGATCCTCATCCCGTATGCCCTGGTGCCCGCAATCGGCGTCTTGGACTTTGTGCCTTCCTATGTGGTCTGGAAGCTTCTGGGCTACAGCACCGCAACCGGTGAGGTCTCCAAGGCGGCGTTCGCACTCGGACTCGGCCTCACCATCCCGCTGGCTGGTGCTGTCTGGCACTTCGGGACCAAGGCGGCCGTGTCGCTTGCCCACCGACGTTCAAGCGAGCTCAGGGAATTCTTGGCTGACCCCTCGAGAGGGTGACCTCAACGAGGCGGGCTAGCCGTAGACGAGGCGGGTGATCCAGTCGGCAACGAGGGCGGGCTTGTCTTGGCCCTCGATCTCGACGGACATCGATCGGGTGACGTCGATCGAGTCGCCCTTGAGCGAGACGGCGGCAAGCACTGAGGTCACGCGAATACGGCTTCCCACCTTGACAGGGTTAATGAAACGAACCTTGTCGAATCCATAGTTCACACCCATCACGATGCCTTCCATGCGCTCGCGATCCATGGGGATTGATGCAGTCAGGTGCGTCAACATCGACAAGGTGAGGAAACCATGAGCAATTGGGACCCCCCACGGCGACATGGTGGCGCACGCCTCAGGATCGACGTGGATGAACTGGTGGTCTCGGGTGACATCAGCGAAGGAGTTGATGTCCTCCTGCGTGACCTCAAACCACTCACCGGTCCCCTCGGTCTCACCGATGGCGGACGTGAAAAGTGCACTGGCCTTTTCGCTGGCTGCGGACATGGGATCTCCTCAGGTGGTCGTTTCCGTTCCGCCTGCAGTCTGTCCACCAGCGGGCCAACGAGCAACCTCAGGGACCGAAGTCGGCACTAGAGGTAGTGGGGCGGTGTTTCGTGGCGATCCCGCCGGGTCCGTTGGACTTCATCCTTGAGTCGCGCAATTTCTGCTCTCAGGCGGACGATCTCGGCCTGGAGGTCAGCGATCTCCTGATTGACACCGTGCTCGTGAACCGAGCTATTGGGCTGACTGGGTTGCGTCACCCCTTGATCATGCCCCACAGCGGCATTGTGGCGAACACGCGTCTCGGCTAGCATCTCGTCTGCGGGGTGGAGCAGTCTGGTAGCTCGTCGGGCTCATAACCCGAAGGTCGTGGGTTCAAATCCCACCCCCGCCACCAAAAAATACAGAGGGTCTTCCGGGAAATCGGGAGGCCCTTTGTGATTTCTGGGGAACGTCCTACGTCCTCAGATGAGACGGGTCGAACCCGAGGTTCGGTTTCTGGCTGCAGCGTTTGGAGAGAGCAACCCTGATGTCCTTGGGTGTCGACCGATGGTAAGCGGGATGAGTTTGAGTCCCATGACGAGGATCACGGGCAAGGACGTCGTTCAGCGACCTCGTGTCGACCTTGGCGCTGAGGTCACGTGGACTCAGGCGGAGAGAACATTTCTGCCATCAACTTGGGGAGCTCCTGGCGCGCTCGGCTGAGGGCCGCTGCCGCTTGGGCGAGATCTCCTGGGCGTCGATCATGGGTGTCTTGGAACACGATGAAGCCTTCTCCCAAGTATTGGAGTACCTGACCGAATAGCCAAATCTGGTGCTCGTCAGCTCCTGATTTCTTCTGGCGCGCCATGAAGATGGCGCTGACTTGAAATTCGGGTTCGACCTTGAACAATTCAGGGTCTGCTCCTTGACCAATCAGCCAAGCCAAGAGCCGAGTCCTCAGCACGACGTTCTCGTCGAAGAGCAGGCCAAACTGGATCTGGTCATCCGGTAATGCCGCCATCATGGCGGCAAACCGGTTCCCGAGCTCTCTGGTCACCGCCACAAAGAGCCCCTGCTGGGAACCAAAGATGTTCTTGATCGCCACGACATTGAGGTCGGCTCGTTCAGCGATCCTCCGCACGGTGACATCTCGGAAGGGCAGCTCTCGGAGAAGAGCGATGGTGGCGTCAATCAGCAGAACGCTGCCTTCAGCCCGCGGGACGTACCGGCGTTTCTCGCGCGCTTGATGAGTTTTCCATCTGCACAGGGCAAGGCTAGACGTTTTGCACTTCAGCACGGGGTAGCGGGTGATCGTCTGGGCTGTCATGCAAAGTTCACTTCTTTGCAGTGGGCAAATCCCCTCGCCCCAAATAAAAACTTGTGGTCGCTGGCGAAAAGAACGTGCACGCACATCAGCCGTGACGGCTGTCCTGCCAATCATTGTTCTCTGGCACCGGAGAGATGACTGACGGCACACTCGCATGGCACCCTGGTCTCCTTCTACCTCGGGGGCTCCTCGCCACGGGACGGCTTCGCCTGGTCACCAGGAGAAGCCGGTCCAGAGCCGGGCCGATCTTCAAGGACCAAGTCACCCTCGGGGGTGAACGCCACAACCATGGCTCCAGAGAGAAGGCGGCGGAGTTGCTGACCGGCAAGGTCGCGTCGCCAGCCCGAGTCCAGGCGGCTTGGGTCACCATTGACGAGCTGGGTGATGTCGAATCGGTTGGCAAGAAGGCTCTGGTCGAGTCGCATCGTGTCGGCGATGTGGCGAACGACGCCCGCGCACACTGCGACGGCAACTTGGGAGTCCTTGGTCTCGGGTGAGGTTGGTGGGAGTCGAAGATCGTCGTTCGACAGATCCCTGCCCCGTTCGATCGCCTCAAGGACCTCGGCGGCGGCACCTTTGGCGAGGTAGCGAGCTTCGACGCCCCGGAGCGCTTCAAGATCGTGGCGAGTACGAGGCGAACGCTGAGCAATCGTGACAATGGCCAGATCGGGAAGAATGCTCCGCCGTGGACGATCGAGCGAGGACGCTCGCCGCTCACGCCAGGCGGCAACCTCCTGAGCGATTCCCCGTGATCGGCCTTGGACCCTACGGACGTCGCTGACCTTCCACCATGCCTCAAGTGGGTCGACCTCTCGCTTTTGGACGGTGATTGCCTGAGCACACTCGTCGAGAGCCCATGTCAGTCGACCGCGCTTGTTGAGATCCGTAACGATCGACTCTCGGAGGGCGATCAGATGAATGACGTCACCGGCGGCATAAGCGAGCTGGCCGGCGGGAATCGGACGAGCCAGCCAATCGGACAGCTGGTCAGTCTTCGAGATCCTGATCCCAAGGACGCGCTCGAGAAGCGTGAAGAGCGACGGCGTCGACATACCGAGGAATCCTGCGGCGATCTGCGTATCGAACACTGTCGAGGGTGCCGCCCCGCAGGCGGTTCTCAGGATGTCGAGATCCTGTCCGGCGGCATGGGCGATCCCGACACCGCTGCCGGCGAAGAGGCGTCCGAGCGGGGCTGGATCGACTGCCAAGGGATCAACGATGGCGACCTTCTCCCCCCAGCCGAGTTGGATGAGAGCGAGCTGGGGTCGGTAAGTGCGCTCGGTGTGGAACTCGGTATCGAAGGCGTAGAACTCCTCGCCGGCCATCTCGTCGCAGAGTGATTCGAGTTGGCTCGGGTCGGTGACCATCATGGGGCTGGCGTGGTCAGGAGTCACCGGGATCAACGTACCCCAGCGGTGAGCGCCAACCCACCCTGTGCGGCGTGCCGCACCGTATGCAGGAGCAAACTCGCTCCTTCCCAGAGGCTCAATTGCGTGGCGATTGCTACCATCGGATCCATGATGGACCGGAGGCGTGGCGGTTCAAGCCCCCGGCACCTTGGTGGGCACATCGACCGCCTCGACGTCGCGTGGATAACCGCCTTGGTCGTCCTCGGGGCCCTCTATCGAATGACGGGCTTTACCCGCTCGAATCTCTGGTTCGACGATGCATGGGCGGCGATGACCTCGAAGGTCTCCCTCGGAACGGCTATGCACATGGTGGCGACGACTCCGCTGTACTCCCTCGGGATGCGGAGTTGGATTCTCGCTGGGCCGTCGAGCACTGTGTGGGCGCAACT
>JBAXAR010000072.1:0-10012 GCA_037142475.1 Actinomycetes bacterium | reverse complement strand
GTTCCGAGCTGGTGGTGAGTTGTCGGACCGCCAGTGGGGCGATGTGCTCGGAATCCTTCGGAGCAGCGGTCCAGACATTGACATCGAGCGACTTCGCCATGACGCCAACCTCATCGAACTTGGAGATCTGCTGGAGCGGGCGATGAACCACGTCGGCATGGGCTGATCCAGACAGGATTCTCATCCAGCCGATTGGCGCGTTTGGTGCTCCCGGCACATTGGCTACACACCTCTCTGTGCGAGGTTCGCGAGACCGGAGGATCTCGAGGACTCTCAGGACATGGCTAGACGCGACGCAGCGGATAGACCGTGACGTCCACGGTGTCGCCAACCATGACGTGAGGCTCTTCGCCCACGACGAAGCCGGTCGCCGTCACGGTGTCGGTGACGACCTCTAGGAGTTGGGCCGGTCGCACTCGCCAGGCTTCATGAGAGAGTTCACCTCGCCAGAGTCGGCCGAAGGCGTGCGTGTAGAGCGCATAGCGTTCGACGAGGAACGATTCGAGACCTGCTGCGGCCGTCTGACCCGGGGCCGCACTCGGTTGAACGACGAGCTCGCTGCGCGTTCCGTCGCCGCGTCGCTCACTGCGCCACGCCATGGTGTCGCCGTCATGCTGCAGGTCGGTAGAGGCGTACCGGTAGGGGAGGCCAAACGCGAGGTTGGCGACACGGACCGAGAGCCATTGGTCGGCGTCAAGGGTGCAGAACCACACTCCCGTCTTGCCATCGGGGCCATGCACATACGTCCGCACGTTGACCTCACCGAAGTTCCCCACGTGGGCGAGGCGCGAGAGCGGGCCCAGCGGCCCTGCAAGGCGTAGGTCATGCATGGAAAACGGGATGAGGCCCACCCAAGCGCGACCCTCGAAGAGGTGCGGGGTGAGGCCTGCGGGAAGCAGGCACTCCACCTGGGCCGGTTCGACGGGCCAGTGGCACCACACGATGTCTCGCCACTCCTGGCGCAGCAGGGCGCGACGAGCCGTCACCTGGCAGGCAGTGCGCAGGACGCATCAATCAGACGACAGCGCACGAGGAGCTTCGAGATCGCGATGCGGTGTCGGGCCACGAGGTAGTAGCAGCCATCACTCAGCCTCTGCATAAGTGCCGCCCTGTTAGCGCGCAACACAAGGCGTCCGAGCAAACCCCAGCCACCGGGCAGAACACTGAGCGCAGTGGCGGCGGCCGTCGATGCGGTGACGACGCCCTCATCGCTGCGAGCGACGACGGTCGTCAAGAAGAGTGACGAATCGACATCGTCCCAAGTGCACGACTCAGAGGTGTACGCGTTGATGCGCTCGTCGACATCTCGACGACGCAACCAGCTGATGCTGGCACGGCAGAGCCCACAGTCACCGTCGTAGACGAGCTCGATCGTTCCGCTGGTGCTCACGTCGCCAGCGTACGGGCGAGGCGTTGTTAAGCGGGCAGCAGGCAGCGATCTGCTGGGTGATTCAAGGATGCTCCTGGTGATTTTCGAGGGGGCTCGGTTTACATCCGCTGAGGTCTTCATCTCGAAGGGGACTCCACCGTTTGCGATTCCGTCGTCATCGAAACCCTCTCCGTCCGTCGAGACCACCGGAAGGATCCGCTCCTCAGGTGCAATTGGTGCGTGGTTCGCAAGGTGGAAGAGACCGGTAGAACGCAGAGGTGAGCAAGCAAGCCCGGGTGGCCAAGACGAAGAACGGGTTTGCCCCGAAGGACTGCCAGGCGTGTGGCCTGCCCTTTGAATGGCGAGCGAAGTGGCGGAACAACTTCGACGAGGTTCGTTACTGCTCGACGAGGTGTTCACGTGCGGCTCGAGGAAGCCGACGAGCAGACTCCTGACGTCAACGCCTTGAAGGCGCTCCGCCGTGTTCGGATCCAACCCAAGGTCCCTCCACGATGGCGAGCATGCTCGTGAATTGAGCATGCGACCCGTTCACGAGGTGACCGTCCCGGTCACCTCTGACGTGACGGATCCGGGAGTCGTTCGCCGTCGAGGACTTCGATGAGTCCCGCCGTTGCTCGATCTCCGATGCGCCCGAACGTGAGTCCAAGGATTGGATCGGCCAGGCCGAGCGGGCCCTTGAGCGTCAACGTGGCGTCGTAGGTCACGATCGACCCCTCGCCATCGTCCTCGACCGTGATCGTGTCGAGCGAGGTGAGGAATCGGCTCTCGGCGAGAGCGACGATCGAGTTCGGGGGATCGAAGAGGGTCGTGCGATACCGAAGCGGCGTGCGGAGACCCTTGACGGTCACGTCGTACTCCGCACTCTGCCCGGGGCCCTCACCCTTCATCTGCTCGACCAGAGTCACGCCCGGATCCCACTCGGCGAAGTTCGCGAGGTTGGCCATGTAGGCAAAGGCCTCAGCCGGCGACTTCGGTGAACGTATGCGAACCAGGTAACGAGCCATGCTTCAGGTCTACCTCATCCCCATCAGAAGTAGTCGACACGGGAGCCGACTGGAACCTCCGTGCCGACTCTTGACTGGCGGCTTCGACCTGTCGCCAGCGGGGTTCGAGGCTCGACGGACGCTAGCGACGGCATCATGAATCCACCCGTTCAACTCCACCGAACTCGTCGCAGGGCGGAGTCTTCAGGAATCCTGGTGTGATTTACTCCCTTGGATCGGTCCCAGAAATCCTTGCCGCCCCTAGGGCAATTCATGGGGGGACATTCATGGGGGAACGAGGAGTGTCCTTCCGATCGCATTGTTTACTTTCTTGATTCGAGAATATAAACTGCTCGTATGGAGTTTCAACGAGATGCTCTCGAAGAGGCGCTGAGTACGCTCGGCGCCGTTCTTCTGGAGCGCAACGCCCCATTCAGCCTGCTTGTCATCGGCGGGAGTGGCCTCCTCCTGCTTCGCCTCGTTGACCGACCAACCGGAGATGTTGACGTCATCGGCGTCTCTGACAATGGTCACTACGAGAAGATTGAGTCCCTCCCGGCGGCCTTGGAAGACGCCGCAGTCGAGGTGGCACAAGCACTTGAGCTTTCGAAGCGCTGGCTCACTACCGGTCCAGCGTCACTCATGGACTTGGGCCTCCCGAGAGGATGGGAGGAGAGGGTCTCGATTTTCCATTACGGCGCACTTGAGGTTCACGCGCTCTCCAGGGTTGATCAGATCTGCTTCAAGCTCTACGCGGCCGTTGATCGAGGCCCGAATGACAAACACTTCAACGACTTGCGGAAGCTTGAGCCTTCGGAGGATGAATTGCGGATGGCTGCCCAATGGGCAGTGACTCACGATCTCTCTCCGGCGTTCCGCAATGAGTTGGTCGGTTGTCTCGGTGTCTTGGGGGTGGTGGTGAGCGATGCCGACTTCACGGAGTAATACCAACCACGCAATAGGCCTCTGTTGGGGTGCGTGGTCAGAGTTGGGTGTTTCCGGTTGGGGGCGAACGCACAGCGATTGGGCGATCGACCCAGAGCCCTTGATGGTGTGCACATCACTCATCGGGGCATCCGACCCCCGCCTCAGAGACGAAGCGATGGACTGGTGTATCAAGAATGGGCGCTATGTCTCATTGGCTCGCTTGCGCCACCTCCTTCGCGACGTGGCACCTGACGTGAGGGAATCCTGGGGTGTCTTCGCCGCAACGGTCAACGCTGAGGCTGGGCTGACGTGGCCTGGGGCGACGAGTCAACAACCGGCGTATCAGGCCACCAATCGGTCTTCCCTTCGCGCGTTCAGCGAGCCGTCACTGATTGCGCTCAGGCTACGAGCGATGTTCGGCATCGGCGCACGGACCGAGGTCCTGAAGTTCTTCCTCTTCAATCAAGAAACGACGGTCTCTACAAGTTCCCTCGCTGGAGCGACGCTCTACACGAAGCGCAATGTTGCTGAGGCCTGTGAATCACTTGTCCACGCCGAAATCTTGAGAAAGAGAGTCATCGCAAACCGCTTCGTCTTTTCCCTCGCAAAACCTGGAGCGCTGTGCGCCTTCGTGGGATCGGTGCCAACGGTGACGCCGGACTGGGGCGCCTTATTCCGGGTTGTCGTGACAATCCTGAACACGGGTGATCAAACGGGTGATCGAAACGAGGCAGCCCTTGCGGTCCAAGTTCACCAGGCGACGAGATTGATGGCCGCTGATATGGATGCATTGGGAATTCGGCAGCCCGATTGGCAGCGAGGAGTCGAGATTCTCGGGCAGTGGTTTGAGTGGACTTCGGAGTTCATGGGCAAGCTGGCATCGGGGGTCTTGGAAGGCCCGAGCCTGAGATAATCGCCCCCTTTGCCCTTTGTGACGATGGGCCCGGTGCGTGCACCCAACACTGGCGGGTGATGCCACCCCACGTCGTTGCGGGTCGGAGGTTGCGCGATGGGCACATGTCGGCGGTCCTGAGCCCGGCTGGGGACCGTGTGGCTACCTAACCTACTTTTCTACATCCTATGTAGCTGCATAGTATGTAATGACATAGTATGTAGTGGCATAGTATGTAGTGGCATAGTATGTAGAGGCAAAGAGGGAGCAGACCCACCTGAGCCCGTAGGAGGCCACACCAGATGCGTGAGCATGACAAAGCGGCCTTGGACTCGTTCCTCGACAGCCCGGTCGGCCGTCCCCTTCTGGGCATCGTTTACGGCCGCCGTCGGATCGGCAAGTCGACCATGCTCGTCAAACAAGCCGAGGACCGAGGTGGGTTCTACTTCGAGGCCATCCGCGTGGAGACGCCCGTCCAGCTCGAACGCCTTGGCGCAGCACTCGGCGCCCACCTCGGAGTGGGGCGGCTGGCTCTGGACAGCTGGGAAGAGGCATTCGCCGCCCTGCTTCAGCTTGGGGAGAAGGGCCAGGTCCCGGTCGTCCTGGATGAGTTCGGCCACGTGATCGCGGCGGACGCCTCCGTCGAGTCGGCCCTCACGACAACGCTCGGACCGGCGGCCCTCCGACGGTCGACCAGCAAGGCGCGACTGGTTCTGTGCGGATCTGCGATCACCCTGATGCGGGCACTCACCGAGGGAGAGGCCCCGCTGCGCGGTCGGGCGGGGCTCGAGCTCATCATGCAACCCGATGACTTCCGCGTCGCGGCGACAAGACTTCCCGCCGGCGGTGGCGTCGACACCGCTGTCCGGGTGTACTCGGTCATCGGGGGCGTGGTCGGCTACGCGACCGACATGGTCAACTTCGACCTTCCAACCAAGAGTTCGGATTTTGATCGTTGGGTCACCGAACGGGTACTGAGCCCGGCGGCCACGCTCCACCGTGAGGCAACCACGCTTCTCGCCGAGGATCCCTCCTTGGGAGGGAAGAACGCCCTCCTACACCACAGCATCCTCGGGGCGATCGCCAACGGCTCCGTCACGGCCAGTGGGATCTCCGGCAAGGTCGGGCGACCCATCTCAAATGTCGATCCGGTCCTCCGTAGGCTCATCGAGGCGGGATTCGTCGTTCGCCACGACGACCCGATCCGGAAAAAGCGGCCCCTCTACGTCCTCGCGGACCCATTCCTGCAGTTCCACTACGCGGTACTCGAGCCGAACGGCTCCGCGTTCCGCGGGCAGGACCTGTCGGTGATGTGGTCCGAGCGCCTCGAGCCCGTGTTCGGATCGCTCGTTCGCGGTCCGGTCTTCGAGGAGATGGCGCGATCGTGGACGGCGCAGTTCGCGAGCTCTGCCACACTCCCCATCCGAGACCACGTGGGACCGTCGTTCGTACGCGTCGATGACAAGGACCGCCAGATCGACGTCTTGGCGACGGGCCCCGGTGAGACTCCAGCTGATCGGACGATCTCGGCCATCGGCGAGGCGAAGGCAGGGGAGGAGCTGACCGAGCGCCACCTGCACACGCTTGAGCAGTTTCGCGCGGCCCTCGGCGAGAACGCCTCCAAGGCCAAGTTGCTCCTCTTCGGAGAACGAGTACACAAGAGGCTCTATGACGTTGCAGCGGGGCGAGCTGATGTCGAGATCATCGACCTTGAGCGTCTCTACGCGGGGGAGTGATGGGGACTGGCCGGGTGGGCCCCGGCCCGACCCGCAACGACGTGGGGTGACATCATCCGCCAGTGTTGGGTGCATGCCCCTGCCGGAGCACGTCAGTCGGCCCGCTGGCCCTCGGTTCGTTCCAAACAAACTCAGAACTCCACCAAACGCCGAATCCTGCGGACGATCCTGAGAGCAAAGAAGGCGCGAGCGTGCTGGGCACTCGCGGCCACGGCACCTCACGCAGATCCAGTGGATGGTTGAGTGTTGAGGGGTGGATTGGTGGTGAGCGGTTTCTGGCCGCGTCGCGCTGAGGTTCGGGTCCCGCCGAGAACGGTATGTTGCCTCACCCGCTTCGGTGGCCGCTGATCATCGGCGTGAGCCGCTGGTACTCGGATCTCAGAGAGCGAGCGGCCTTCTGAGTGCCACAGATCGAAATGGCACACACGTGCGTCCTCGATTGCTTGTGTACCCACGGTTCTCGTCACTCTTTGACCACATTGATCCATGCGCATCGAGTTCGATGAGTATGCGATGAGTACGTGTGGGAGGTGATACTTCCCCTGCCTCCCTACCCGTGAACTTCACAGGCATCGTGGTCACCGAAGGGATCCCTCTCGCCACAGACGCATCAGTCGATGTGGGGATCATGCAGGTGCACTTCGTTCCTTTGGTCAGACCTGAATCTGGAGCGGTGTTGCCTGTGGTCTGCGTTGAGGAGAACGTTGATCCGCCGGAGTCGAACACCTTGAGCCGATAGGTCGGTGCCTGCTGCTGCTCACATGGCCGGCAGCTGCGATTTCTGCGTGTTAGACCTAGGTTCTTCCGGTGTAGGTCGTATCGGTCGAGACCAAGGAGTGTCCATGACATTCATGCTCAGCCATTTCTGGCCAGGCGCCACCGAGGAGAACTACCGCGCAGAGGTCATCGCCTGCCATCCGTCGCTCACCGAACTCCCTGCAGGGCAGCTCCACCACTTCGCGGCGTTCGCCGATGACGGGATCATGATCACAGCCATCTGGGATTCGAAGGATTCCTGCGACCGATTCATTCGGGACATTCTGCTGCCAGCGCAGCCGGTCGAGGGTGGCTTCCCGAACCCCGTCCAGGAGCACGAGGCCGAGACCATCAACGCCATCTCCGCCTGAACCGAACCATTCGGACCGGCTAGGTCCTCGGCTGGGTGCCGGCCGACCACATCCGGGCAGAGATCGTCGAAGAGGCGCTGCGTGACACGGCTCTCAGCCGACAGTTCAATTGCGTCGTTCCTATCAACGACCCGTTGAACCTGGTCGATTCACCGATGCCGGCGTCGTCAGGCTCTGGACGCAGCTGCGCATCGTTCGCTCGATGGGCTCTGTTGGTGACTGCTCCGACGGTGAGCATGATGGAGTCGTTCTGGAGCCGCATGCAGGTCGAGCTCGCCACGGCGATGTTCGACTCCATCGAGGTGTTCCACAATCGCCAGCGCCATCACTCGGCGCTTGGCAAGATGTCTCCGATCGAGTTCGAAGCTCGACGGAGACCAACGACAGCGCCACGAGCCCAGTCGTTCAACTCCACCACACTCGGGGCAGGCCAGAGTCTCCATCAGGCCCAGTGCGATTCAGAGCGATTCGCTGACGCCCCTTTCACTCGGTCGGTAAAGAGTGCGCACGTGTTCTATATATCAGTCTGCTGACAATATATACTGTGTCGATGACCAAGCGCCTCGTGGAAATCGATGATGATGTACTTGCTGCAGCGCGAGCAACTCTCGGTACACCGACCATCCGAGCGACTGTCGAAGAGGCGCTTCGAATGGCCTCAGGGAGCAAGATCGAGCGAATCGCCCGACACTTTGACGCCCTTGCCTCGCACCAGTTTGCGGATCGAGACGGAGCGTGGCGTTGACCGTCATCCTCGACACCAGCGTGCTAATACGGCTTTCCGAACCGAGCGTGCGCGCCGCTGTCGAAGAAGTTCTTGAAACCGAGCGAGTGGCCCGGACAACCATCACCGATCTCGAGATCGGCTTCTCGGCGAGAAGTGGTGCCGAGCACGATGCACTTCTCGGATTCACTGCTGAGATCGACGAACTCGTCGTTGGCGCGCCCGAGCAGCGCCGCGCGCTCTCCGTCCAGCGGACGTTGGCGGAGCGGGGTCTCCGAGGGCGCAAGATCCCAGACCTTCTTATTGCCGCAGCGGCAGAGATTTCGGGGGCACAGCTCCTCCACTACGACCAGGACTTCGATCACATCGCTACCGTGACCGGCCAATCATGTCGCTGGGTGGTCCCTCGAGGAAGCCTGGACTAGCGGATCGATGCACTCCTCGGTGGACGGAGCGGGGGTCCGACGATGTCCAGGGTGGCCCTGAGCCTGCACAACAGCCACCAGTTCGGATCCCTTCATTCGCACCGGTTGTGCCGATGGTTTCGGGGATAGGTGGGTGGAGACGTGATCGTCGAATCGTGTTCCGTGATTCATGACGACGATCAGACGATCAAGGGGCTTTCGTCGCAATCCCAAACCTCAGCCGTCTGAGTGCCACTCAGGTAATCACTGGGGTTTCGCAGAAGCTTTAGCGAAGAAGCGTTGCCGCGGGGGTTCCCCCAAACATTCTGATCGCGTGTCATCTTTATAGCATTCATGTACGTCCAAAATCTCTTTTGTTTACTGGCACTCTACCAAGTTCACGTCCACCGTTGTCCATGCATATCCAGTTGAATGGGTATGCGATAAGTACGCAGTGCGAGAGCTCTCAGGTAACCATCAGCGAACCACAATTTGGCAGTCCCAACGGTGTCTGAGTTCGGTTAGGCGTGGACACCATGTCGCGCGACATCGTGGACACTTCCTTCGGGGGTGGTTTCGATGGTCCTGGCTCAGATGGTGGTCGACGCAGTCGAGCTCGAGGGTCGAAGTCTCCGAGAGGTCGCTGCATTCTTCGGGGTGTCGAAGTCCTGGGTCCACAAGATGGTCCAGCGCCACCGTTCAGGTGGCCCTGAGGCTTTTGTTGCTCGATCGAGAGCCCCACGACGCAATCCGAATCAGATGTCGATGAAGATCGAGGACCGGGTTGTGCGGATCCGCAAGGAACTTGTTGATCTCGGGGCCGATGCCGGGGCACAGACCATTTCGGTCCATCTCGCCTCACGTTATGGCTCAACCCCTTCGGTCTCAGCCATCTATCGGGCCTTGAAGCGCAGGGGGTTCATCACCCCCGAACCACGCAAACGCCCCAAGGCCTCCTATGTCCGCTTCGAGGCTGATCTTCCCAATGAGTGCTGGCAGGGAGACATGACCCACTGGGCCTTGGCTGATGGCACTGAGGTCGAGATCCTGAACTTCATTGATGACTACTCACGCATGGTTGTCGCCGCCGAGGCCCTCGTGGTCACCAAGGCCGCTGACGTCAGACGCATCTTCAAGGGAGCCTGCGGGCGCCATGGCACCCCAGCGTCGGTGCTCACCGACAATGGAGCCATCTTCAATGCCCGCTCCCGAGGGGGTCGCACGGGTTTTGAGAGCGATCTCGCCGAGATCGGTGTCCTCTACAAGCACTCACGGCCCTATCACCCCCAGACCTGCGGCAAGGTCGAGCGTTGGCACCAGACCTTGAAGCGCTTCTTGGCCAAACGACCCTGCGAGAGCCTCGAGGAACTCCAGCGAGTCCTCGATGAGGTCGTCGGCTACTACAACGAACAGCGACCGCATCGAAGCCGCAACCACATGACGCCTGCGGCCGCCTGGGCTGGCCGATCACGAGCTGAGCCCTTCACCTTGATCAATGAGCCCCATCGCCGGATCCGCCGAGACGTTGTGGACAACTGGGGCAAGGTCTCGCTGCGCTATCTGGGCGAAATGCGCCACCTCAACGTTGGCTACATGCATCGAGGCGAGCGTGTTCGGCTCTACATCGTTGACGATGAGGTCCGGATTGTGACCGAAGACGGAGAACTCATCCGAGAGGCCACCTTGGACGCCACCAAGGGCTATCAACCAACAAGAAAACCCCCGAAGACATAGTCTTCAGGGGTTCGCTTGTCCACGATGTCGCGAAACATCACATGGCAGTCCCAACGGGATTCGAACCCGTGTCTTCACCTTGAGAGGGTGATGTC
>JBAXAR010000071.1:0-10030 GCA_037142475.1 Actinomycetes bacterium | reverse complement strand
TCTCATCACCAGCCTCTTGATCGAGGAGCAGGCCGCTACGGAGCGGATCGCTCTCGTGTCCTTTTGGGTCCGTCGGGCGAAGCGCCTGCTCCCGGCACTCTTCCTCGTGGTCATCGGCCTCTTGGCGGTCATTGACCTCCACGCTTGGCTGAACGGTCCCTGGAGCGACCCCACCTTGAACCCCCGGTCATTCAGGGGTGATGCGTTCGCTGCCGTGTTCTTCGTCGCCAATTGGCATCGCATTCAAGTCGATCACCTCGGATTCGGGGTGTCTTCGCCTCGGCTGCTCTGGCATCTCTGGAGCCTGTCGATCGAAGAACAGTTCTACCTGGTGTGGCCGTTAGTGACGGTAGCGATCATGTCGCTTCGTCATCGCTACCGTCGGATTGCAGGAGTGGTGGTGAGCGCTACGGCAGCTCTGGCCTCCGTTGGTCTCATGGCGTGGTTCTGGCGTTCATCGCATTTCACGCTCTACACGGTTGTCTTCAATGACCCCATGCGGGCGTATCACGGGACCGACTCACGAGCGTTTGGCCTCCTGAGTG
The DNA here is from genome assembly GCA_037142475.1 of Actinomycetes bacterium. Lineage (GTDB taxonomy): Bacteria > Actinomycetota > Acidimicrobiia > Acidimicrobiales > RAAP-2 > CAIUMH01. The sequence goes on along the minus strand of JBAXAR010000071.1, from coordinate 9,485 downwards.
GTGCCGCGCTCGCCTGGCTCACAGCCGCTCGCCCACAGCCGGGACGCTCGTGGCGCAGGGTGCTTTCAATTGCAGCTCCGCTCGCCTTTGTCATCGCGATGCTGATGGGTATGGTGCGCTCCGAGCCATCGCTGTTCTATTACCCCAAGCCGTGGATGTTCACTGGGGGTTTCCTGCTGTTCTCGCTGCTCGCGACACTCGTGATTGCTGATGTTCGACAACTCGACCCCTCGCCGCTGGGGCGGTTGTTGGGCGTGAGGCCGCTGCGGTATCTGGGGCGTATTTCCTACGGGCTCTTTCTCTTTCACATGGCGATCATCACGCTGCTCCAGATCAGCCCGCTTCGCCTTTCCGCCCTTGCTACCAATATCCTCGTCTTCGCCCTCAGCGTGGTCTTGGCCGATCTGAGCTATCGGTTCATCGAGAACCCCGTCCGCAGGTCAGCGTGGATCGATCGGAATCGGTGGTCGATCCCAGTGGCCTTCGCTGTGGTCGTGGGTCTCGTGCTCGTCGGGACCTCGGGGCCTGTCATCAGGCTTTGAAGACAACTCGAGAGAGCCCTTGGGTTGACTTGCGTGGCGAACTCGTTCCTATGTACCGCCACTGGTCTTGATCGGATCACTGGGGGTCGCAGCCTCGGTAGTGTCGGGCCATGGCTTTTGGCGGTGCGGACGACCAGCGAATCATTGTCTTTGAGGGACCCGTCAACTTTCGAGACGTTGGCGGCTACCGAGCGATCGACGGGCGCACCGTCAAGTGGGGCCGGTTCTATCGGGCTGACTCTCTGGTGAATCTGAGCGCCGAGGACTACGCGGCCATCAAGGATCTGGGGATAGCGACGGTGCTCGATCTCCGGACGACCACCGAACTCGAAGATGGTGGATTTGATGTCAGCGCCGTTGACGTCGACTTCCACCACCTGCCCCTCATGGAGTCGGTGCCTCATCCCGATGAGTTCAAGAAAATGCCCGGTCTCCTCGCAGAGACTTATCTTGAGATGCTCGACGCCGCATCAACGGAACTTGCAGAGGCCCTGCGGGTCATCAGTCGTCGAGGGGCGCAGCCTCTCGTGATCCATTGCACCGCAGGGAAGGATCGAACTGGTGTGCTGACGGCTCTCGTCCTCGGTCTTTTGGGCATCCCCCGAGACCAGATCGTGCTCGATTACTCCTTGAGTGGCCTCGGGATGGATCGGCTGAGACTTCGACTGGTCGACCGTTATCCGGACGCCGAGGACGCCATCATGGGTGCCCATGAGGTCTTCTCTGCTGACCCGTCGAACATTGAGCGTCTTCTCGACGAAATTGACACTCGCTGGGGTTCGATCGAAGCACTCGCAGCGCACCTTGGCATCGAGTCTGACGTGATTGAAACCCTGCGGAACCACCTCCTTGAGGGCTGAAGACCCGAAGGAGTCAGAGGGCGTCGATACCCCTGGCGAGAGCAAGATCCAACTCGGTTAGCGCTCCGGCATCGTGAGTAGTGAGCACGAGACGGACCGTTCGAAAACGAAGATCAATGTCGGGATGATGGTCAGCCGCCTCCGCCAGGGCTCCGACGCTCACGACAAAGCCGAGCGCTGCGGCGAACGACGGCAGGGTTTCTTCGAAGACCAACTGAGATCCTTCACGGCGCCAACGAAGCGCTGCGATGGCGTTGTCGACGGTGGCGTCATCAAGGGGAGCAGGACGGCTCACGGGTGTGTCATCTCGTCGGGCTTCACTGCTTCATCGAACTGCTCGCCGGTGAGGTAGCCCAGCGCAATGACCGACTCACGCAGCGTTGTGCCTTCCTTGTGGGCCTTCTTGGCGACCTCGGCTGCTCGGTCGTAACCGATGTGGGGGTTCAAGGCCGTGACGAGCATCAGCGAGTTCTCAAGGTGACGCCGAATTTGGGCGAGGTCGGGCTCGAGCCCAGCGACACAGAACTCCTCGAAACGGAGGCAGGCATCGGCCAAGAGGGTGAGCGAGTGCAGAAAATTGTGAATGATCACGGGCTTACAGACGTTGAGTTCGAGGTTCCCCCGACTCCCGGCGATGCCGATGGCAGCGTCGTTCCCCATCACCTGGATGCACACCATGATCATTGCCTCGGACTGTGTCGGGTTGACTTTGCCGGGCATGATCGAACTACCAGGTTCGTTCTCAGGGAGGCGGAGTTCGCCGAGTCCACTTCGGGGCCCTGAGCCAAGCCACCGCATGTCATCGGCCAGCTTCGTGAGCGATGCAGCCAAGGTCTTGAGGGTCCCTGAGGCCCAGACGAGGGCGTCATGGCCGGCGAGAGCGGCAAACTTGTTGGGGGCGGTGACGAAGGGCACGCCCGTCAGGTCGGCGATGGCCGTAGCGACCCGCTCGCCGAATTCAGGGTGGGTGTTGAGTCCTGTCCCAACGGCAGTGCCACCAGCGGCCAACTCGTAGAGCCCGGGAAGCGATGCCTCGATACGACTCAGGTCGGCATCAAGCTGGGCGACGTAGCCGCTGAACTCCTGGCCAAGCGTCAGGGGTGTGGCGTCCATGAGATGAGTACGGCCGATCTTGGTGATCGAGGCGTACTCCTCGGCCTTGACGGCAAGCGAATCACGGAGCTTGGTGACGGCGGGAACGAGGCGGTCGCGCATCTGGCGAGCGGCTGCGATGTGCATTGCTGTCGGGAAGGTGTCATTGGAAGACTGCGACATGTTGACGTGGTCGTTGGGGTGGACCGGGTCCTTGGATCCCCGCACGCCGCCGGCGATTTCGATGGCGCGGTTTGAAATCACTTCGTTGACGTTCATATTGGTCTGAGTGCCTGAGCCCGTTTGCCAGATACGCAACGGGAACTCGTCGTCGAGGGTGCCGCTCGAGACCTCTCGTGCCGCTTGGCAGATCAAGTCAGCGAGTTCAGGCGACAGCTTTCCGAGGTCGCGATTAACGACCGCCGAGGCTTCCTTGAGAACGCCGAAGGCATGGATGAGGGGTGCGGGCATGGTGTCGGAACCGATCTCGAAGTGATGCAGAGATCGAGCCGTCTGGGCCCCCCAATAACGCTCATCGGGAACTTCAATTGGGCCCATGCTGTCGGTCTCGATGCGCATTGCCATGGTCGGCCTCCTTGGGAGTCGTGATGGATGTCTCGGTCGGGTTCTCGCGTGGACTGATGTGTGGCGAGAGCGAGGGATTCGACAGTGTCTTTGAAGGTTCAACTCTACCGCCGCTCTGCGAGCGTCCGAGTTGGCTCCCGCATTCTTGCAAAGGTGTGTCAGTTACTGGGAAGGGCGGGGGCGGTAACAGAGCTTCGCTGAGGTGGGTGGTCAACGGGGCAGGTGGACGACAGTGAGGCGTGGTTGTAGCCCGGGTCATCGGTCCATTCCCCGTCCCACCATGACCCCCGGGCGGGCCCCACCCCGAAGAGTTGTTGAAGATCTGCCAGCAAGGCTGTGGCATAGCGGATGGTCCCGTTCTGACAGAGGTGCACGCCATCGGTCTTTCGAACGCGAACCCACGATCGGTAGGGGGCTTCATGGTGGTTCCCTGGAGGAAGCCACGTTGTGTAGGTCCGCTCCGGGAGAAGCACAGAATCTGAGATGGGGAGGACCATGACGCGGCCGGGGAATGATCGTGCAACGGCAATCGCCGCCTGATCCCAGGCCAACGCATTCTTGGTCGAGCCAGCGTTCTGGCGGATGTTTTGCGGGTAGTAATACGGCATCGGCCCGATGGTGGGGTAGGTGAGAAGCATGACCCCTTGTGCGGCATCACGGCCCGTGATGAGCGTCTTGACCGCTCGGTGGAGGAGGCGCTGATACGCCTGTGGGTGCGTCGCCGCCTCATGGTTGTCCCAACCCCAGGTGGCGATCACGACATCTGGGCGAGAGAGCCCCTTTGATTGGGAGAGCGATTGAATCGGGTGGACGCTCGCTCTGGTGAGTCCCCAGCCGGGAGCAGCCATGGAGGTACTGATGATCATCCCCGTGGCGTCGAACGCAGCGGCGATGCCGCCTTGTGACTCGGCCATAAGCGAATCCCCGACGAAGGTCACCCTCAGCGGTCGCTCTGCGCTTGGCGTGCGTCCCAGAGCAATTGGCGCCTGACCATCGAAGCCCCCGGATCCCGGGATGCGGTGGTTCGGCCCGACGCCAGTCACCGGGTAGGTGGCGACGTGGTCTGTTGGGGGAGTGGCGACCAAGGTGCTGGTCCCGATGAAGATCACCACCAAGGTCACGATGAACGCTGCGGAGATCGTTGCATCAGCCTGTGGTCGGGTGAATCGATGGCGACGGATTGGTCGCTCCAGGGCGAAATAGCTCACGATGGTCAGGGCGGCGATGAGACCGATGCGCACAAGGTCGAGCGGGACCGTGGACAGGCCGGTGGACTGCTGGTTGATCAGGACGATCACGGGCCAGTGCCAGAGGTAGACGCCGTAGCTGACGATGCCGACGGCAACGAGTGGCTTGATCGAGAGCACCCGGGCGATCGAGGAACGTGGTCGAAGCGCGGCGGTGGCGATCAGGACGGCGGCGAGCAGAGCACACAGCAAGAACCCGCCTCGATACATGAACTCTCGGGGCATTGCATTGGTGGTGCCAGCGATGGACCACAACAGAGCCAGAAGGATTGCGGCGGGCCAGGAGGCGATTTCAAGGAGTCGGCCCAGTCGCGCCGAACGGATCCCTCGACCGGCGGTGGCGAAGCCGAGTGTGGCGCCGATCAGAAGATCAAAGGCCCTCGTGTCGGTCCCGTAATAGATGCGAGAGGGGTCGGCTCCGTGACGGAACAGCAATGCCATCTCTGCCGCCGAAGCCAAGGCCATGGCTCCGAGCAGCACCACGGCTGCGACTCGCTGGCCTCGTCGGCGCCACGCCAACAAAGCGACGACCAGGAAGGGAAAGACGATGTAGAACTGCTCCTCGATCGCCAGACTCCAGGTGTGCTGGATCGGTGAGGGGAGCGAGAACAGGGCGAAATAGCTCTGATGAGCAGCGATGAGGTGCCAGTTCGCCACGTAGAACACGGTGGAGACGGCGTCGGCCTGCAAGGTCGACAAATCGACGTTCGATCCACTCAACAGTGAGAACCGGCCCACGATTGCCACGTAGGCGATCACCACGATCAACATGGCGAACAGCGCCGGCAGGAGCCGTCGAGCTCGTCGACCCCAGAAAGCCCCGAGGGCGATCGTTGAGGTCGTGATCTTCTCTTCGACCAGGAGTGACGTGATCAAGAAGCCCGACAGGACGAAGAACAGATCCACCCCCAAGAAGCCGCCCGAGACCTCTGAGAGGCCGAGGTGATAGGCCACGACACCCATGACAGCCAGTGCCCGGAGCCCATCGAGGCCTGAGAGGTGACGGCCTCGGATGACCAGTTCGGAAGCTTGCTCGGTGTCCATGCCCATCAGGCCGCGACGCTAATGCAGGGAGTCTCGGGCTTCATTGCCACCTCAGTTCTGCTGCGCAACTTGGTTGTATGGCGGCCGAGCATCAGTCGGTGGGTGATCGTCAGGACAGTTCTGATTCGTGATGGTGATGTTGTAGCCCGGATCGTCGATCCACGATGCCTTCCACCATGGCCCCCGGGCTGGCCCCACCCCGAAGAGCTGTTGCAGATCTGCCAGCAATGCCGTGGCATAGCGAATCGTCCCGTTTTGGCAGAGGTGGACGCCATCGGTACGCCGGATTCTGACCCATTTCTGATGGGGCGCTCGCGGCTGATTGCCGGGTGGCATCCAGGTCGAATAGGCCCCATCGGGTAGGAGAACTGATTCGCCAACTGGAGCGAACATCAGCATTCCTGGGAAGTTAGGCAGGAGTGATTGCACCGTTTTTTCCCACGCCTGCTTGTTTGAGGGGGTACCAAGGTTTTTGATAACGAAGGCTTCGGGGCCATCTGCAGGAAGGATCGGAGAGATCGTCGGCATCGCCAGCAGGAGGACTCCCTTGGCGGCGTCGGGTCCCGAGGTGGCAGCAGTGATGAATGCCTTGAGCTTGGCGCGATACCCCTCAGGGTGCGTCGCCGCCTCGAGGTTGTCCCAGCCCCAACTCCCCACCACGATGTCCGGATGCCATGTCTGCAATTTCCACCGCAACTCATCAATGGCGTGCACTTCCTTGATGCCAACGCCCCAATTCGCCCATGCCATCGAGTCACTGACGATCTGACCCGTCGAGGCAAGAGCAGCTTCGATGCCAGTGATGCTGTACGTGACCAGTGAATCGCCCACGAACAGGACCCTCAGCGGTCGCTCTGCGCTTGGCGTGCGTCCCAGAGCAATTGGCGCCTGACCATCGAAGCCCCCGGATCCCGGGATGCGGTGGTTCGGCCCGACGCCAGTCACCGGGTAGGTGGCGACGTGGTCTGTTGGGGGAGTGGCGACCAAGGTGCTGGTCCCGATGAAGATCACCACCAAGGTCACGATGAACGCTGCGGAGATCGTTGCATCAGCCTGTGGTCGGGTGAATCGATGGCGACGGATTGGTCGCTCCAGGGCGAAATAGCTCACGATGGTCAGGGCGGCGATGAGACCGATGCGCACAAGGTCGAGCGGGACCGTGGACAGGCCGGTGGACTGCTGGTTGATCAGGACGATCACGGGCCAGTGCCAGAGGTAGACGCCGTAGCTGACGATGCCGACGGCAACGAGTGGCTTGATCGAGAGCACCCGGGCGATCGAGGAACGTGGTCGAAGCGCGGCGGTGGCGATCAGGACGGCGGCGAGCAGAGCACACAGCAAGAACCCGCCTCGATACATGAACTCTCGGGGCATTGCATTGGTGGTGCCAGCGATGGACCACAACAGAGCCAGAAGGATTGCGGCGGGCCAGGAGGCGATTTCAAGGAGTCGGCCCAGTCGCGCCGAACGGATCCCTCGACCGGCGGTGGCGAAGCCGAGTGTGGCGCCGATCAGAAGATCAAAGGCCCTCGTGTCGGTCCCGTAATAGATGCGAGAGGGGTCGGCTCCGTGACGGAACAGCAATGCCATCTCTGCCGCCGAAGCCAAGGCCATGGCTCCGAGCAGCACCACGGCTGCGACTCGCTGGCCTCGTCGGCGCCACGCCAACAAAGCGACGACCAGGAAGGGAAAGACGATGTAGAACTGCTCCTCGATCGCCAGACTCCAGGTGTGCTGGATCGGTGAGGGGAGCGAGAACAGGGCGAAATAGCTCTGATGAGCAGCGATGAGGTGCCAGTTCGCCACGTAGAACACGGTGGAGACGGCGTCGGCCTGCAAGGTCGACAAATCGACGTTCGATCCACTCAACAGTGAGAACCGGCCCACGATTGCCACGTAGGCGATCACCACGATCAACATGGCGAACAGCGCCGGCAGGAGCCGTCGAGCTCGTCGACCCCAGAAAGCCCCGAGGGCGATCGTTGAGGTCGTGATCTTCTCTTCGACCAGGAGTGACGTGATCAAGAAGCCCGACAGGACGAAGAACAGATCCACCCCCAAGAAGCCGCCCGAGACCTCTGAGAGGCCGAGGTGATAGGCCACGACACCCATGACAGCCAGTGCCCGGAGCCCATCGAGGCCTGAGAGGTGACGGCCTCGGATGACCAGTTCGGAAGCTTGCTCGACCTGGTCATCCATAGGTGCCTTACATTAGGACTTTGTGATCACACAAGTGGTGGCGAGGTGCTGACGTGGCCCGCCTGGGATGACAGGATGACCTCACTATGGACGTTGAAACCAAAGAGTTGAAAGTCCCTCGCCAGGCCAGTCAGGCCATGCGGCTTTTCGAGATTCCACTCGCGTGGATTGTGGCGTTCCTTGTTATCTCGTTTCGAGCGCCCTTCGATCGATTGGCGCTCAAACCAGGCAACTGGGCTGGATGGGACACGTCGAACTATCTCGGGATCAGCACTGGCGCCCGGTCCTTCGGTCACTGTGGAGCGTTCCTGATTCCGAACATCCCGGAAAACCTGCCGACGACGGCGTGGTGCGGGACCGCTGTGTGGCTTCCGGGCTATCCCTTTGCCATTCATGTCCTCTCGCTCATCGGCGTACCCTCCGACTGGGCCGCCCTTGCCGTCGCATGGTCCTGCATCCTGGGGGTCCTCGCAGCGGCATGGTTTGGATGGACGCGGACCCTTTCGCCATCTCGCTCGATCGCCGTGCTCGTCTTGCTGGCGCTGTTCCCTGGGGCGATCTACAGCTTCGCCCTCTTCCCGATGTCGATGGCGCTCTTCGGGATTGTCGCGGCCATGCTGTGCGTGATTCGAAGGAGATTTGTTCTCGCATCACTCGCGATGTTCGTGGCGGTACTCAGTTATCCCTCGGCTGCGTTCGCCGTTGTTGGCCTTGTCATCGCGATGCTGATCCACGTCCGCAACACGGGGCGAATCGAGTTCATCAAGCATGCGTTGTGTGGCATCGGTGGCCTAGCCGGCCTTGGGGTGCTCGCACTCAACGACCAACTCGCCTACGGACACTGGAATGCCTACCTGCTGATCCAAGGCGAGAACGACAAGAATTTCGGAGGCCTTCCCGGATCACAGATTTTCCATGCCATCGTTGACCGAAACACCGTCCAGCAGATGATGGTTGGCCATCGAGGGGGCCAGATCATCGCCGCTCAGGTTCTGCTCGAAATAGTCCTCGTCGGCGCAGCCTTCATCGTTGGAGTGGCTGCGTGGCGTCGACACGGGCGATCGCCCCTGGATCTCTATCCCGCAGTCATTGGCATTTCTGTGTTCCTCGGACTCGCCATCACTGGTCCGCACCCATCGAACTGGACGCGAGGCATCGTTCTGGCGGCACCGAGTGTTCTGGCACTCCGACGTGTTCCAAGAAATGTGTTGATTGCGATTCTCATGGCGACCGCCCTGTTGGCGCTCTTGTTGTCGAAGTACTTCTTCAACACCAAACTCGCATAGGCCCGCTCGACGACACGGGGGACCTCGCTGGCAACGTCGTCGGCGATGCGCCCGGAGCGGTGACCAACCCTCAGGGGAGAGTCGACTCAATTGATCGTCTCATGATGCACTGGGGAAGCGTCGTTAACGGAACCCCAGGACGGGTCTTGCTCACGCATTTCGTGAACTGTTCTTTCGTGATGGCACGTGGCGGGACCGACCAGGATTGTGGCGTGATGTCCCATGTCCACGCGCCGTCGCTGAACGTCGGAAGGCGGCCAAGCGCCGCGGTGTAGAAGGCGGCGGCCGGAGCCGTCGAAAACGCCTTTGCTCCGAACTCGCTGGGAACCACGACCTTCGAAACGTGCCAGCGTCTCACGGCTCCGCGTACTTCGGTGAGTGTGCTCTCGCTCACGTCGATCACCTCGGCCACCCCGAAGGAGAGCTGCTGGAGGATCTTGATGGCCGGCCCCTGCCGTCCCGACCGGAAGGGAAGTGCCTGAGGTCCTGCGATCCCGGGCTGCGACCATCGCATGCCATCAAGCGCCTGCCAAGCGAGTGCATCTTCGAATGCCGAGAATGCCGGGGGATTAGGAAGAATCACGGTTCCTGGTGGCTGCGCGGCACCGTGGTGGGCGAACCATGGCGGGG
>JBAXAR010000070.1:0-10041 GCA_037142475.1 Actinomycetes bacterium | reverse complement strand
GCGATGGCCAGCAGGGCAATCGGCAGGGCCAAGGCCAGCAGGGCAATCGCCAGGGCCAGGGCCAAGGCCAAGGCCAGGGCCAGGGCCAAGGGGGCGCAGGTGAGCCAGGGAACCGGCGCAATCGGCGTCGTCGGGGCCGTGACCGCGAGGGTGGCGCAGAGCGTGACCTGCAGGGAGGCTCTGAGCAGCCGTATCAAGGCGAGCTCGTTGAGTGCCGAGGCCTGCTCGACCTCCGAGACGAGGGCTACGGCTTCCTGCGATGCGAGGGCTACCTACCTTCGAACAAGGACGTCTACGTTTCGATCAGCCAAGCCCGAAAGTTCGCCCTCCGTAAGGGAGATGCGATCGAAGGTGCATTCCGTCCTGCTGGGAGCAACGAGAAGTACCCGGCGTTGATCCGCATCGATACCGTTTCGGGCATGGACACCGAGGAAGCGAGGGGTCGTCGTCGCTTCGAGGACCTGACGCCGCTGTTCCCTGACGAGAAGTTGGCACTTGAGATGCCGGACGATAAGGACAACCTGACCGCTCGAATCGTCGATCTTCTCAGCCCCATCGGCAAGGGCCAGCGTGGCCTGATCGTTTCGCCGCCGAAGGCAGGAAAGACCACGGTGGTCAAGCAGATCGCTCACTCGATCGAAGCCAACAACCCAGATGTTCACCTCATGGTGCTCCTCGTCGACGAGCGACCGGAAGAAGTCACTGACATGCGCCGATCGGTGCGTGGCGAGGTCATCGCCTCGACGTTTGATCGTCCCTCAGACGAGCACACGCACGTGGCCGAACTCACCATCGAGCGGGCGAAGCGCCTTGTGGAGCTTGGCAAGGACGTGGTGATCATCCTTGATGGCATCACGCGTCTGGCTCGTGCGTACAACATCGCGGCCCCTGCCTCAGGGCGGATTATGTCCGGTGGTGTCGACTCTGGAGCCCTCTATCCGCCGAAGAAGTTCTTCGGTGCTGCGAGGAACATCGAGGAGGGTGGCTCGCTCACCATCCTGGCCACCGCACTGGTTGACACAGGCTCGAAGATGGATGAAGTGATCTTCGAGGAGTTCAAGGGCACTGGAAACATGGAGCTCCGCCTCGACCGTCGGCTTGCCGAGCGACGGCTCTACCCGGCGATCGACGTCAACGCGAGTTCGACACGCCACGAAGAGCTCCTCTTTGAGAAGGGGCAGCTCCAGCAGGTCTGGAAGCTCCGTCGTGTGCTCAACGCGCTCGCCTCCGAAGGGTCTGCTGCAGCCGGCCTCGAGTTGCTGATGGACAAGATCAAGACCACCGGATCAAACGACGAGTTCTTGGCGGAAATCGCCAAGGGCCAGGGCAATGGCTGAGGCCACCGCCATCTGACGTATGATCATCAACCCGCACCACCACAGGAGCGATCCATGAAGACTGACATCCACCCCACCTACGTTGAAGCGACCGTGCATTGCTCGTGCGGCAACACCTTCACGACCAGGTCAACCAAGACCGAGCTGCGCTCAGAGCTCTGCAACGAGTGCCACCCGTTCTTCACCGGCAAGCAGAAGCTGGTGGACTCTGGTGGTCGCGTTGACCGGTTCAACCGCCGATACGGCGACCGCAAGGCCAAGGGCGCCAAGTCCTGATCAGGACGATCCCGTCGACTCGTCGACGGGAAGGCTCACATGCTTGACGATCGACTGGCGGCCATCGAGGCCGAGTATGCAGAGGTCGAGGCCACCCTCTCGACGCCTGCTGCCTCGAAGGACCCTGACCTTCTCCGGGTGCTCTCGAAGCGCCACAAGGAACTTTCCGAGGTCGTCGAGGCCTATCGCCGCCTCGTCGCTGCCCGCGATGATGCCGCGACTGCGTCGCAGATGCTCGAGGAGGCTGATCCCTCGGATCGCGACGAGCTGAAGGAACTGATCGATCGGTCGACGAAGGATGCTGAGTCGATCGAAGAGGAGCTCCAGGCATTGTTGCTGCCGAAGGATCCCAACGATGGCCGGAACGTCATTGTCGAGATTCGTGGCGCCGAAGGCGGCGAAGAGGCCAACCTTTTCGCTCGGGTTCTCTACGACATGTACCTGCGCTACGCCCAGCGGCGAGGCCTCAAGGTCGAAGTGCTCGAGGAGCATGCCTCCGAGAGGGACGGGCTCGATGAGGTCGTCTTCAGTATCAAGGGTGCCGACGCGTGGAGCCGCTTTGAGCATGAAGGTGGTGTCCACCGGGTTCAGCGTGTCCCTGTCACCGAATCCAAGGGTCGGATCCATACCTCGTCAGCGACGGTGACGGTACTTCCCGAGGCAGCAGAGGTCGATGTCCAGATCGATGCGAGCGATCTCAAGGTCGACGTCTATCGCTCCAGCGGTCCCGGCGGCCAAAGTGTGAACACGACTGACTCGGCAGTGCGGATTACCCACGTGCCGACGGGGATCGTGGTGGCGATGCAGGACGAGAAAAGCCAGATCCAGAACCGGGCGAAGGCAATGGTGGTGCTTCGGTCTCGTTTGTTGAAAGCCGCACAGGATGCTCATGCGGCCGAAGTCGGGGACCTGCGTCGATCGCAGGTCGGCGGCGGCGGACGGGCCGAGAAGATCAGGACGTACAACTTCAAGGAGAGCCGGGTCACTGATCACCGGATCAATCTGACCCTGTACAAGCTCGACGCGGTACTCGCAGGCGATCTCGATGAGATTGTCGATGCCCTGATGGCAGCCAAGAGGACGCGCCAGCTCACCGAGGCCGGTGACTGACAGATCCCTTCTCGACGAGATCACCGGTCTCCTCGGCGCTGGCCGGGAGGCGCGGTGGCTCCTCGAGCATCTGGAATCGACGTTGCCCGGCGATCAGGTCGCCGATGCAGCACGGGCCCTGGCTCGCCGGCGTAGCGCCGGAGAGCCCCTGCAGTATTTGATTGGCCACTGGCCGTTCCGGACCATCGAACTCTTGGTTGACCAGAGGGTTCTGATCCCTCGACCAGAGACCGAGCACGTGGTGGGTGTGGCCCTCGATCGCTGGCGGCGACAGGGCCCTCCACGGGAGCCAATGACCATCGTCGATCTCGGCACCGGCTCGGGGGCTATCGGCCTGTCGTTAGCGATCGAACTCGCTGAGGACTATGAAATTGCTCAGGTGATCCTCGCTGATGTGTCGGCTGAGTCACTCGAGGTGGCAGCGGCCAATGCTGACCGACTCGGCGTTTCTTCAATCACCATGGCTCATGGGTCGTGGTTCGATGCTCTCGACCCTGCGCTGATCGGTCGGGTGGACCTCCTCGTGTCGAATCCCCCGTATGTCGCAGAGAGCGACCGAGTGTCATTGGCTCCGGAACTGGGATTTGAGCCATCGCTCGCGCTCTTCAGCCGAGACGCTTCTGGGGTGGCGGGCTTCGGTGACGTTGAAGCGATCATCTGCTCTGTTCGGCCGTGGCTGGCGCCCGGTGGCGTCGTCGTCATCGAGATGGCAGAGCACCAGACGTCAGCGGCGAGGGTGCTGGCAGAGTCAGTCGGTTTGCTCGACGTCGAGGAATTTGACGATCTGGCGGAGAAGCGCCGAGGCATCGTGGGACGTGCTCCGAAATGATCGTGCTGAAGCCAGACGATCTCGAAGGGGCAGCCGGGTTTCTCAAGGCTGGCCGCGTGGTGGCGATCGCCACCGACACCGTCTACGGCCTGGCGGCGTCGCTCGCTTCGGAGAGTGCCATCAACGATCTCTTTGTCCTCAAGCAGCGTCCCTCGGGCATAGCGCTGCCGGTCTTCGTTGCCTCCGTGTCGCAAGCTCACGAGCTCCTCGGGCATGACGATGTACCCCTCGGTCGCCTGGCCGAGGCGTGGTGGCCTGGGCCACTCACCGTCGTGGTTCCCTGCGCCGAAGACCTCGCCACCCGAGTGCGTTCGACCGATCGGACCATTGGATTCCGCTGTCCCGATGACCCGACGATTGTTGGCCTCGTGCGCGAGGTCGGCCCCCTGTGCGTGACGAGCGCCAATCTCCATGGCGCTGCACCATGCACCACCGCATCAGAGGTGGTTGCTGGGTTCGATGGTGACCCTCGCCTTGCTGGCGTCCTCGACGGGGGAAGCCGCGATCGCCCACCGTCGAACGTGGTCCAGATCGTCGCCGGGAACGTGGTTGAACTGCGGCCGGGTCCGCTCTCATTTGAGGACCTTGAAGCCTCACTCGCCTGAATGTGGCCTCCCTGCAGCGGTATTAGCTCAAGGTGATGGTGCCTTCGCCATCAAGCAAGGCGCGGTGACCACACAACTCAGTTCCAGAGATCTCCGCCAAGACCGAGGGGTCACTGATCGTGCCCCACCCTCGAACGCCCTCGGCGTTGCGGACCGCCATGATTCCGAGCGCCGGTCCGACGTCACGGTCGTGGCTGATGGTGAAGGTCTCGATCTCGACTGTTCCCGTGAGGTCTGCATCGACCTCCTGGACGGAAAGCTGGTCGACCTGCTCTTGGACATTGAAAGCCCGGAACGCAGTGCGTGGTGGCGTGGTGCTGTAAAGGCCGACAGCGTGGCTTGAAGCGAAGTAGCTCAGCCCCGTGATGAGTCCGAGATCACCCGGGTTCTCTCGCAGTCGGGTGACCATTGAGGCGATTGAGTGGGTCACGTAGTTGTTGCCTGGCCCCCCACCGAACGTGAGGCCTCCTGTGAGCGTGAGGCGACGGTCCGTGTCATCGAGGTCAAGCCCGAGCGCCCGAGCACTCATCTGCACAGCGATGGGGAAGCAGCTGTAGAGGTCGACGTGGCTGATCTCGTCGATCGAGGTTTGGCCATGGGCGAGGGCCGCCGCGCCGGCAAGCTCGATGGCAGGGGAGCGATGGAGCTCGGGGCGCTGCGAGATGAACCAATGGTCATCGCCCTGGGCGTGCGAGACAGGAAACACCATGGCATCCTCGGGAACGCCAGCCGCTCGAGCGGCCTCGAGCGAACAGAGGAGGAAGGCCGCACCCATGTCCACTGACGAGTTCGCCACCATGAGCTTTGTGTAGGGCTCGGCGATCATACGGTTCGAGGCGGTGGCGGTGGTGATGTTCTCGGCGGACATCGGTGTGGTGATCCAGGCATACGGATTCTCCGATGCGACGTCGGAGAATGAGGCCCACAGCGCTCCGAGACGGGCACGGTGCTCCTCGAGGCTCCACCCCTCATGGTGCCGGAGCGCGTTCTCGAAGAGGGGGTAAATCGTCACGGGCATCGTGATGCTTCGGGCGATCTCACAATCGGTCAGGGGCATCCGGTCGGATCCGAATCGACGAGCTTCAGGCGTCGATGCAGGGTCCTGAATGACCCAGTCCAGCCGACCGACAGACGGGTCCCGGCGAGCGACTGAGCGGCTGTACATTGCCTCGGAGCCCACCACGGCGACGACATCAAGTTCCCCGGCAGCGATGGCGGCACACCCATCGGCGACAAGCTTCTGAGGGGTCGCCCCGCCGGTGGCGGTGACCACGAGATCCCGGGGGCTGATGCCCAGTTGCTCTGCGACCAGCAATGAGGGGTTCGCCGTGTGCCAGACGAAGCTCGAGACCGAGCAGAGTCGGTCGATCTTGGCGAGCAGGCGGTTCCCGATCGGTGCGCGGTCGCCCTCCTCGACGCCATCGATGTCTTCGGCGGCCGCTCTCAGCGCTCGCACCATCAGATCGAGGGGTGAGGGGCGATCGCTCACCGCCACGCGGTTATCGGGTCGGGTGACGACTTGGCCCACGCCGACGAGGACTGGAGTGCGAGGGTCGAGGCTCATGGCGATCGAGCGTACCCGGACCGTGCGATCCCTTGGCTGGGCTCGACCCACCGAGTCAGTGTCGAGGTTCGGTAACATGGGGACTCATGCGTATCGCCCTCGGATCAGACCACGCTGGCGTGGCGCTCAAGCAGGTCGTCGCCGAGCACCTCGAGCGACAGGGCCATGTGGTCCGCGACCTTGGTACGACGGATCCCTCGGTGTCGGTTGACTACCCGGACTACGGCGCAGCGGTGGGACGATCGGTCGCCACCGGGTCGTCCGACTTTGGCGTGGCGATCTGCGGGACTGGTATCGGAATCTCGATCGCCGCCAACAAGATCAACGGCGTACGTGCTGCCCTCGTGAACGACGTAACAACGGCGAGACTCACCCGCGAGCACAACCACGCCAACGTCATCTGTCTGGGCGCTCGGGTCATCGGAGAGCAGACCGCTCTCGATGCCATTGATGCCTTCTTTGAAGCTGTGCCCCAAGAGGGGCGGCACCTGAACCGCCTGGCGAAGATTGCCGCGCTCGATGATGCCGCCAGTCTGCCGATCGAGACCAAGGAGGTCTGAGCCCATGTCGAACGCTTCTCCTTTTGCAGGATGGCTTGAACAGGATCCCGAGATAGAGCGCCTGCTCGGCGAGGAACTCCACCGCCAGCGAACGACGCTTCAGCTCATCGCCAGTGAGAACTTCACCTCGCCAGCCGTTCTGGCCGCATCGGGTTCAGTGCTGACGAACAAGTACGCCGAGGGCTACCCGGGACGACGCTATTACGGCGGAAATCAGGTTGTCGACGAGGTCGAGGATCTCGCTCGAGAGCGACTGAAGGCCCTCTTTGGCGCCGAGCACGCCAATGTGCAACCCCACTCGGGAGCCAACGCGAACCTTGCGGTCTACCAGGCGCTCCTCGACCCAGGCGACACGATTCTGGCGATGCGCCTCGACCAGGGAGGCCACCTGACGCACGGATCACCAGCGTCGATCACCTCGAAAATCTGGCGGTTCGTCTCCTACGGACTGACGCCGGCGAGTGATGACCCGGCGGTCCCCGGCGAGATGATCGACCTTGATCAGGTCCGTGATCTGGCGCTCAAGGAGCGACCCAAACTGATCGTGGCCGGCGCCACGGCCTACGCCCGCACCATCGACGCCCGTGACTATCGGACGATCGCTGACGAGGTCGGCGCCCTCTTGATGTTCGACGCAGCGCACCCCGCCGGTCTCGTGGCCGGTGGCGCACACCCGAGCCCAGTTGGTGTGGCCGACGTGGTGACCTTCACGACCCACAAGACACTTCGGGGGCCTCGTGGTGGAGCCATCCTCTCGACTGCGGAGTTGGGGAAGAAGGTCGACAGCGCAGTGTTCCCCGGGTTGCAGGGTGGACCCCTCGAGCATGCGATTGCGGCGAAAGCCGTGGCCTTCAAAGAGGCACAAGACCCGAGCTTCTCGGTCTATGCCCACAAGGTGGTCGAGAATGCTGCAGCGTTGGCTTCGGCCCTCGAGGCCCAGGGATTCCGCCTCGTGTCGGGCGGGACTGACAATCACTTGGTCCTCCTCGACCTTCGGTCGTTTGATGACGAGTTGACTGGGAAGGTGGCCCAGGAGGTCATGGACCTTGCCGGGATCACTGCGAACCGCAACACCATCCCCGATGACCCGCGCAGTCCCTTCGTCACCTCAGGGCTTCGGCTGGGCACTGCTGCTCAGACCACCGCCGGGATGGGGACCGCGGAGATGACGCAGATCGCTGACCTGATTCGCAGGGCCCTGCGGTCCCGCGACGACGAGGCCGCCATCGCATCAGTGCGCGCCGAGGTGGGAGAGCTCTGCGGAGCATTCGACCCCTATCCGACGTTCCCGACCCGGGGGTAGCCGGCTCCTGTGCCGTCGTCACTGCTCTGGTATGCCGTGGTGTTGCTCGTGGCAGCTGCTGTCACGGCGGCGGCCACCTTGCCGGCTCGAGCTCTAGCGATCAAGGTCGGCTACGTCGACCACCCATCTGATCGCAAGATGCACGATCGCACCACTCCCTACGGCGGGGGAGGGGCGATGTTTATCGGTGTCTGCGTGGCGATGGGCGCTGCGGCACTCATCCCAAGTCTCCGCCCCATTTTCGCCGGATCGAGCGAGGCCATCGGAGTTCTGATCGCGGCGGCGGCCATTTTCATCGTCGGCTTGGTCGATGACTTCCGCGGTATGTCGGCGCCAGCCAAGATCGCGGGACAGGTACTGGCCGCCAGCATCTTGTATTTTGCCGGGGTCACGATGTACCAGCTGAAGCTTCCGTTCGCCGGTTTCATCGTGCTCACGCCAGGAGTGATCCCTCTGATCACGGCACTGTGGGTGGTGGCGCTGACCAATGCCATCAACTTGATCGATGGCCTCGATGGCCTCGCCGCCGGTCTCGTGGCCATTGGAGCGGGGGTCTTGGCCGTCTACGGGCTCCGCCTCGAGTTCCTTGGCCTCCTGCCTCCGCAGAATCTTGGTCCCTTGGTGGCGGTGATCGCCTGTGGGGTCTGTCTTGGGTTTCTTCCCTTCAACTTCCATCCGGCCCGGATCTTCATGGGCGATGCCGGAGCGCTGCTGCTCGGCCTCCTCATGAGCGCGTCGACCATGGTCATCGGCGGTCGCACTCCTCCGGCCAGCGGTGTGACCTTCTTCTTTTTTGCTCCGCTGTTTATCCCCTTCTTCATCCTGGGGGTTCCCTTGGTCGACACGGCCTTTGCCTTTGTCCGGCGCACAGCCAAGGGCCAGGGTTTTCATGCTCCTGATAAGGACCACATCCACCACCGGCTCCTGCGGCTGGGCCATGGCCACCGGCGAACGGTGGCGATCCTGTGGCTGTGGACAGCCCTGCTCAGTGGGTTTGTGCTGTTCCCTCTGTTCCTTCCCAAGGCAAACCCTCTGATCCCATTCGGCGCATTGGGCCTCGGCATCGGGCTCTACACATGGTTCCATCCGGGCCTCCGTCAACAGCCTGAGGAACTTCATCCCAGCGAGCGAACAACTGCTGTTGGGGTCGGGACTGCATCTGGCGCCACCGACGAAGAAGTGACATGATCTGCCTCGTGTGTGCGAGCGTCCCAGTCACCTGCCTCGCGTGATCCCGGAGCCCCGCTGTGACCCCACCGACCATGACGCGTTCGCCACGTGAGCAGGCCAGACGAAGCGCCCGACGCTCCAGAACCATCGTCCATGCCTGCCTGGGCTGCGTTCACAACGATGGGGCTCACTCTGGCGGCATGCGTGACAATCGGCCTGCTGCTGGGCTTGTGGGCCGATGCCTCCTGGGGGACGTCACCGGTGATGCTGTTCGTCGGACTCGTGTTGGGGTGCGGAGCTGCCGGAGCCTCAGTGGTGGCTCAGATCAGGCGGTATCTGTGATGCCAAGGAGCCACAATGCTTGAAAACATTGAGCACCTTGACGCTCCGGTCCTTCAGAAGCTCCTGCGGCGCACGATCATCTCGGCCATCGTCGTCGGCGGTCTCGCCGTCGTGCTCTCGCTGCTTCTTGCACCCCCGCTCGCCACCGTCGGAATTGTCCTCGGACTGGGTGTGGCGATCTTGAATCTTCGCTTCCTTGACGCCGGAGTGGCCAAGGTCGAGGGGACTGGTGAAGGA
Organism: Actinomycetes bacterium; assembly: GCA_037142475.1. GTDB lineage: Bacteria > Actinomycetota > Acidimicrobiia > Acidimicrobiales > RAAP-2 > CAIUMH01. The sequence goes on along the minus strand of JBAXAR010000070.1, from coordinate 708 downwards.
TCGGGTAAGGTCATCCGTCGGATGCTGCGGACCAAGACCGCATGGCGCATGGCGGTCATCACCGCCGTTGCCATTGGTCTTCTGCTTTTGGCTGCGCCGCTTGGCGTAGGTATGGTGGTCGGGCTTGTGGTCTTCCAGATTCTTTTCGTGATCAATGTGGCACGAGTCGTCTTTGCCCAAGGAGGGTTGGTGTGAATTCAATGATCTTCGCTGCGGCCGAGATCAAGGTCGGTGATCACGTCAAGACCGCGCAGTTGTTCGGGCTCACTGTGAGCCTCGACATTGTCTGGTCCTCGCTCATCGCCGCCGCACTCGTCCTCGGACTTGGATTCGCCGTGCGGATGCGCGTCACCAAGGGCGTCCCCGGCAAGCTTCAACTTGCCTACGAGACCATCGTCGAGCAAATCCAAGATGTCACCGACTCCGCCATCGGGTCTCAGGGCCGACGCTTTGTTCCCATCGCCCTGATGCTCTTTCTTTTCATCCTGATCTGCAACTGGCTTGAAATCCTCCCAAACAACGGCACCAACTTCGTGCCCGCCCCAACCGGTGACGTCAACCTGCCGTTGGCCATGGCGCTCATGGTGATCGTCTGGGTTCACATCGAGTCGATCCGGGCACGTGGCATCAAGGGCTATCTGAGTCACTACGCTCAGCCCTACAAGGCCCTGATCCCGATCAACATCATCGAAGAGATCACGAAGCCAA
>JBAXAR010000069.1:0-10549 GCA_037142475.1 Actinomycetes bacterium | reverse complement strand
TGCGGTGGCCGGGGAATTCGAGATGGTGACACGCCGGTCTGCCAGAGCCGTCACCGCGGCGCGTGCATGGGTCACCAGAAGACTGAAAGGCAACGGCCTGAAGCTGGACCGCGGTGGGGTCGGTGGCGTCGGGACCTGCCTTGATCAGATCGCCGACCGATTTCCCTGGGAAAGAGTGGGGTGCCCGGAGGGTTCGAGACGCAGTGTTCCGAGGAAAGCACACACGAGAAACACCAAGCCGACAAGGCAGTACAGGTTGTGCGAGAAGAGGACCGTGATGTCGCGAAGAAAACCACCACCGTTGACCGGGGTCATCAAGAAGCCAATCTTGGTACAGCCAGTGACCAGGACAATCGCCCCGAACGAAAGAGCACGGCAGCGATTCCATGCCTCGACGGCGACGAAGGGGCCGATCAGGGCATAGACCCAATAGTTCTCCCATGAGACTGGGGCGAAGAGCAGCGTCCACACCGCGAGGACCAGGATCGAGCTCAGCAAGAGGCCTTCGGTCATCAGGCGATTGAGAACCTTCCAGAGAAGCGGAAGGGTCGCGATCAGGAGGACGATCACCATCCAGCGGTGAATCGGGAGTCCACCTCCGGCGGAGGCTCGTGTCTGCAGGGCGATGAGGGAGGTGTTGTAGGTGGCGTCGAAATGGGCCACTCCGTTGGAGGTGACCATGCGTGACGACTGCTGGCCTGTCGGGAGCAGCACTCCCCAGAAGTGCACCGAAGCCTTGAGGCCAGCGAGCAACCCAATGACTGACATCACCAGAGCGCTGACCAATCCACGCCAGACGGCCGCCTTTTCGGAACGGATCCAGAAGAGCGCCAGGAACGCCAGCGGAGCGATCGAGAGCGATCCGGCGATGCCTGTCAGGATCCCCCGAGAGCGGCGCGGCATGACGGTGAGGTCGGCGATCACCGCGATCAGAAGAACAGTACGGATTTGGCCCTCGATCAGGACGCTGCGCAAGGGTGAGGAGCCGAGGATGGCCATCGGGATGAACAGAACTGACCCGAAGACCCAGGAGGACACAGCGGGTGCCTGGGTCACCCGCCGGTAGGCAATGGCACCCACACCGGCGACTGAACTGAGTGAAATGGTGGTCATCACGAACGCAGCAGCGTGGGTACCTAGGGCGCGCAGCGGTAAATACCAAAGCGAGACAACTGGTGGAGTGACATTGTTCAGCTGTGGATGCAAGGCATAGAGGTCACCCCCATGCAGGACAATGGCCCCATCACGAAAATGCTCGAGAAGGTCCTCAAAGCGGCGGTCTGACGCGATGGCGAAGACCCATTGGCCGTGGAGAATCGATGAATAGCTCAAGGCACTCCACGCCAGAACCGACAGGACACCCAAGGTGATCAGCGCAGTGGTTCGGACGGGTATCGCCCTCGATTGAACCGAAACAGAGGTCGTTGCGACCTCTTCGTGATCGTTCACGATGCGATCATAGATCTTGGTCGATCTCCTCAGCACTCGTGGGTGTATCCCTGTGCCGCGGTATGCAGCTGAGAACTTCCCCGCCGCAGAACCAAGATCTCAGGAGATGGTGCCCGAGGTGATCGTCCGGGTAAGGGTGATTCCATAGGGGGCCAGCAAGTCGGACGCTTCGGCATTGGCGAACCGCCATGCTCCCGGCTGGAAGCCGGCACAACTCGTGGGAACACAGAAGTGACCGGTGGGCGACCGAACGATGTTGGTCGAGTCCGCGCCCATGCAGACGCCGGCGACCTTCTCGTCTTCAGTACAGGGGAGCGTGGTGGTGAACCCTCCCCGGATGTTGCTGACTGCGGTGGCCGGGGAATTCGAGATGGTGACACGCCGGTCTGCCAGAGCCGTCACCATCGATCGGTACGTCGTGTTGAGGAGATCGATATACGTCTTTGCCGGGAGTTCCGCCGGTGGAAGTGTGAGGACGTCGATGTGCTGGATCCTCGGGTCTTGTTGGAGGTAGACGTCGATGGCAGACCGGAGATCGTCAGCGCTCAGTTGGGCGTTCTGTGCACCGGTGGCACTCGCTCCAAGGCGACCACCACAGGGCGTGAACGTATCGCCAGAAAACTGGAAGGCAACGACCTGGGGCTGGACCGTGGTGGCGTCGGTGGTCACAGCACCGGTGTTGATGAAATCGCAGACCGCGACCCCCGGGAATGAATGGCTGGCGAAGGTGATTTCGGTACTCGCCTGCTGGCGCAGGGCCCCTCCGAGGAATTGTGAGGTCTCCGCGGCCATGGAGTCGCCCCACGAGGAGATCGAGAGCGAGGTTGGCGGTGGCGGCAGGATCGTCGTCGAGGTCGTCGTTTGTGACGCCTTGGTGCTCGGAGGATGATCGCCGGCCGACTTGGGTGGCGTCAGAAGGATGATGATCATGGTGCCGAGACCGACGATGGTGCCGACGACCAGGAGGAGGCGAGCTGATCGGCTCATGCCGTGCTGGCTGGGATCAGGATCAGGAGGGGAGATGTCTGAGATGCTACCGACCGGTCAACCATCGGCGTGACCGGGCCAGCCCGGACTCAACTGAGCAGTGCTCACCAAAGTTTGAGGAGTGGGGCTAGTAAGAATCGAACTTACGACCTCAGCATTATCAGTGCTGCGCTCTAACCGACTGAGCTATAGCCCCGCAAGGCTCAAACGCTACACCAACCGCGGCCACTGATCGTCAGGATGGCCGGCGCTGGCTCGCCCCACAGGTTCCGAACTGATGGCCCTTCGAGGCGCAATGAATGGGCTTGATGGTGCCACCCCTGCGGTTCGTGGTGATGCCGGAGAAATCTGAATCACCCACGTGGATCCGGAGGATTGGCGGATCGAACGTGAAGCATCAGTCCCCTTGTTTCTTACTCCCAGATCTTGATGGCGAGGGACTGGCTCGCAGTGCCAAGCAAGGTCCCAGATTCGGACCACATGAAGGCGGTGCCTTGGGCATAGCCGTTGACCACAGCGTGGATCCTGATGTCGCAGAGCACCCACTCGGTCTCTTCGAGCTGAACCATCCGGATGGTGTTATCGAGGCTTCGCCCCATGACGCGTGTACCAAGGGGGTTGGCGACGCCGCCAGAGACGTAGTCGCCGAAAATGGCCAGCGTGGCCGCTGATGGTTCGAGATGCCCGGGAACTCTGGCCCACAAGGCGGTTTCAGGCTCTCCTGGCGTTCCATCGATCTCGTCGAACGTTCGCCCTCGGGCCACCCTGGTCTCGACATGCTCGAAGACGGTGTTGCGGACGTGGTCCGGGAGGAGTCGTGGACGACATTCAAGGGGTGGCGGCACCTCGGGCATCTCGACCCAGACGCCACCAAGCTCAAGGTCATTGCGACCAAGGGCAGCATTGACGGTCAAAACCTCGCGGTCGCCTTCGAAGCCGGTGGCGCGCGCCTGTGTCACGCGCCCTCCCGTCACGGCGAGGTCGACGACGATGTCTAGCGTCGAGCCAGTCGGGGCATACGAGAGGTACTGGGCGGTCGCCCAGATCGTGGGGCGACCGGAGGCCTCTTCAAGTGCCACGAGGGCGGCACCGAGGCCGCAGCCGCCGAACAGGAACTGCCCCGGGGTGACGAGCCGAGTGTCGACCTCGAGTCGCCAGTGTCGGTCGTCTTCGATCTGCTCCATACCGAGAAACGTGCGTGCATCCACGGTGCGGACCCTACAAGGCTGATCGAGACGCTCTGGTTCAGCGAGCCTTGGCGATCACCGCAGCAGCAAGAGCATGAGCGGCGGTGCCGTTGATCAGGAGGTGGGTCCCATCCGAGCCGAACCACTCCGGATGCTCGTTGGCGAGCGCATTCCAGTCGACGATGACCACAGTGGGGTAGCGCTGGCCGGCGGCAGCAATGACGGCGTTGTTGGGGTCCTGCCACGGTTGGTCGACATGGACATTGACGAGGACGACCTTTGAGGCCCCTGCCAGGGTGACCATCATCTGGTCCATATCAGCGGTGGTGATCGGCCCATTGGTCGAGAGTCCAACAATTACCGTGGCCCCGAGTTGGTTCGCCGCCTTCAGGCCGGCAAGCATTTGCTCCCCTTGACCCCATTGCCGGCTGACTCCGGCTTGGACGTCGATGCCGGGGATCCCCTCAGTGAGAGCTTGTTGGTAGTCCATCATCACCGAATCACCGATCGCCGTGACCTTGCCGGCGACGAACCCAGGTCCTGGTGCTTGGGTGGTCGAAGTGGTGGTTTCAGGAGCACGTGTCGTCGGCGCTGTGGTGGGCATTGCGCCGTTGCCCCTGCCTGCACTCTTCGCTTCCGACGTTGAGGTATGGGAGAGGAGCATCGCCGCACCCACGCCCCCGCCAGCGAGCAAGAGGGCAATGACGAGGAGTGGGATCGTCAGGCGTCGTCGACGAGTGCGGGCTGCAGCGATTCGGGTCTCACGGCGAGAAGGTGGGTTGAGAGAAGGATCGGACACGCCTCTCATGGTGGCATGGTGACCCAGCCTTTGAGGGTCATCCCTCTCCTCCCACGATGGCTTCTTGAGCGCTTGAGCGGGTTGTGGAGCCCTTGGCCCCTACCATCGAGAATCAGGCCCTCGCGGTGGCGAGCGCCTTGTTGAACCCGAGGAGTACTTGTGTCCGAAGAGGCGTCGCTCACGTCACGAACGAGAAATGGACAGACCACTGGTCGAAGCCGCCGCGTTGAGCTTCCCCGCAAGGAGCTCGGGAATCTCACGGCGAGGCCCAGTGGGCTCGACCCGGTCCAAATTCTTGAAGATCAGGGAGTCGGGCGGGTGACCGATCTTCTTCCGCTTCGGGCGGCGCGGATGGCGGTCGACAGTTTTGCGTTCCTTCGAGGCGCGGCGGCGGTCATGGCTGCCGATCTCGCTCTCGACCCCTCCACCGGCCTTGAGGTGCAGTTGTGCGGTGACGCTCATGTTTCGAACTTCGGAATCTTCGCGTCCCCCGAGCGCCGATTGGTCTTCGACGTCAACGACTTCGATGAGACCCTGCGCGGGCCCTTTGAGTGGGACGTGAAGCGATTGGCGGCTTCGCTAGCGGTATCGATGAGCCAGCACGGGGCGGATCGGGGAGTCGAGAAGGAAGTGGCCGAGGCGGTCAAGGCCTATCGAACGGCGATGGTGGAGGTGGCCAATCTCGGCGACCTTGAGGTCTGGTATCAATACCTTGACGTCGAGAACAACCTTCCGAAACTTCGCGAAATGTTCCCCGGTGGTCCTGATCACACGTCACCAGCAGATGCCATCGTTGCTCGTGCTCGGCGGAAAGATTCCCGGCATGCGTTCACGAAGCTCACCGGGTTCATTGACGGCCGCCTCCAGTTCGTCCCTGACCCTCCGACAGTGGTGCCGCTTGATGAGTTACTGCTCCAAAGTGGTTCTGATCGAACGTCTCCTGACGTGATCGCCACTGTGCTCGAGGGTTACAAAAAGTCGCTCCCGACCGATCGGGCCTTTCTCCTCGAGGGGTTCATGGCAGTCGACATGGCCCGCAAGGTCGTTGGTGTCGGCTCGGTCGGGACGCGCTGCTTCTTAATCCTGCTTCTCGGCCGCAGCATCGACGACCCCCTCATTCTCCAGGTCAAAGAGGCATTGCCGTCGGTACTCGAGCCTCACCTCGGTGTTTCGGGATTCGAGACGGCGGGACAGCGTGTCGTTGCTGGCCAGCGGCTTATGCAGACGACTCCGGATCTGTTCTTGGGTGATGTCCGGACCGCCTATTCGCAGGATGAGAGCCACGACTTCTATCTGCGGCAGTTCCATGATCAGAAGGCATCCGCTGATCTGAGCCGAGCGGGCTCGATCGAGGCGCTCGGCGCCTATGGACAGGTGTGCGCGTGGACCCTTGCTCGAGCCCATGCTCGCAGCGGTGATCGGGCGGCGATTGCTGGGTACCTCGGGAGCGGGGAATCATTTGATCGGGCCATCGCGTCGTGGGCCATGGCCTACATGGAGAGGAATGCGCTCGACCACCGCGAGTATCTGGCTGCGATTGAGTCCGGAAGGGTGGTCACGATCCTCGAGACCTTCAGTTAAGGCTGTCTCGAACTCAGTTCGTGGAGATTCCGAGGGGTCTCACCGGGAGTCGCGTGCCACAGGTCGACGTCATCGCCACGCCACCAAAGCGCTGTTGAAGCCAAGTGAATGCCAGCGGTGCGCCAGCTTTCCCAGCCTTCATGTGGCCCAGCGCGCCGATGAAGGCGCCTTGGATCGGCGCCCCCGCCCGGCAGGATCGCTCGAGAAACGCAGCGTTGGTACCCGGCAGGACAATTGGGTCGGTGAGACCTTGGATGATCAGTGTGGGGATCTGGGGCACCGGTGGCGTGTTGGCTGAGATTGCGGCTCGCCACGAGCCGTCGACCTCAGGATTGCGACTGAGAAGTGATGACCGCCCGAAGACCTTCGAGATGACGATATCGATCCCAGCCTGAGTGAGGCAGCGGTTCGCCAGTGCTGCCACGCTGTCGGCTGATCGACTGCTGACCGTCGTCAGGCGAAGGTCTCCATAGGTGTCGGGGTACGACACCAGCACCTCAGCGCCGATGAGGGATCCGTAGATGGTGGACCACTGGTGGCTGATGAGCGCGGGAAGTTCGGCGGCCGGAGCAGCGGCGGCTGCGCCGACCACAGAGAGTTCCGGGGCATAGCTCCGGAGGTCGGCTGCCCACAAAGCGGCCTGCCCACCTTGGGAATGTCCCCACAGACCTACGGTCGAGCCAGCAAAGGCCCGGGGGAGGTGGCGAGCGGCCCGCACGGAGTTCAGGACATCGTGAGCTTCGGCGTTTCCGATGAGGTACTGCTCAACACCCGGTGTGCCTAAGCCTGCGTAATCGGTGGCGGTGACGACCCACCCAGCATTGAGGAAGTCCACCAGGCCGGGAATCCCACTGCCCGGATGGGTCGATCGAGAGGGCGCACAGGCGTCCCCCATGCCCACCGTTGGGTGGGCCCATGCCACGACCGGCCGCCCTGCCGGGGTGCTGCCCTTTGCGCCTCGTGGCGCAAAGACCAGACCGGAACTCACGGCAGGAGCGCCGTTTGCCCGTTGCGTCGAGTAGAGGATCCTCCAACCCAAGGAGCCCTTGGGGGGATTCGGCAGGATCTCGCTCCGAAGGAGGGAACCCGGGGGACGTACCTGCCAGCCAGAGGGTGGGAGGTAGAACGGCGCAAGGGACTGCTGGATTTTGTCCTGGGCCACTGAAGAAGTCGTGGCGGCGAGGCCGAAGAACGTCGCCGCCGCCCCGATGACCACGAGAACGACGATGGCGATCCCTACAAGCCCATTGTGAACATGGTGGGCTCTCACGGCCTGTGGTGGGGACTCGGAAGGTCCGACAGTCGTCACTCCTGCGAGGGTACTCGCAGGATCCTCAAAGGCCCCCGCATGGCTGAGATGCACAAGAGCCTCTGATTTTCATTGAAATGGCTTCTAAGGCGAGTGTCTTCGGAAGAATCTTCGCTGCGGTCATCTCTGGAAATAGCCAAAGGAGGAGAATGAGGAAAAGAAATGCATGACGAGGAATTTTCAGGAAATCCGAGGTTTCATTTCCCTAGTGCTCAATTGGTGAGGTGTAAGTTTGGACTTAGGATTATCCCCGTGAATCGAGTTGAGCGATGACTATGACTGATTGCAGTACGAGGCAACAGATCCTCAACGCCGTCATCGCCATCATCGATTCGGAGGGAGAGGATCAAATCCGCCTCGCCGAGGTGGCTCGGAGATGTGGTGTGTCAACACCGCTGATGTACCACTACTTCGAAAATCGGAACCACCTCGTCGCTGCGGCAATGCTCGAGCGGTACACAAGGATCGTTCTCCAAGATACTGAATTCATCGCTCAACGGGCTGCGTTAGCGAAGAAGAGCAGTGAGATCTTGGAAGCATCCATTCACCTCGGCGATGAGGTGCGACGGGTATCTCGACGTCAGGTTCGGTGGGAAAATCTCGAGGCCCGATCCATGGCCATGTATGACCCAGACATCATGGAGATGGCTATCGCCTCTGAAACCGAGATCAGCTTGGCACTCGAAGCGGCGAGCGCGATGCTGAGCGCCCGAGGTTGGATCCGCCCTGATGTCGATCCTCGGGCGTATGGGGATTTCTGGCGATCACTTGCCTACGGCCAACTCCTCCAAGAGGTCGAGGGCTCTGAACCCAACGACGCAGAGGAGTGGAACGACGCCATTTCTCGACTGTTCCATACCTTCTTCGAGATTGAATTTGACCCCACCGATGCACCTGTTCCAGCGGGATTGGGCCATGGAATTGCGCCTCTGCCCCGGAACTCGAGCGGATCTGAGGTTGAGGGCGCTGAACTGAATCAGAAGCGATCGACTGGCCGACGCAAGATCCTTAACGCTGCAATGGCGGAGATCGCTGAACACGGAGTCATCAATCTGCGGACGAAAGTCGTCGCTGAGCAGGCGGGAGTCTCGGTCGCGTTGCTCTTCCATCACTTCGGGAGCCGCGAGGGCCTCATCGGAGAAGCGGTCGCCGAGCGATTCGGGATATTCGCGAACCATGCAGTCCACAGGCTGAATGAACTCCTCGTTTCTGCCGTTGAAGCCGAGGGTGTCATCGACGGCTGCATCGATGTAGCTGCGTTCATGCTTACCGCGAAGACTGCGGTGGCTGCCCGCCAGGAATGGCTCGAGGCCGTGGTGGTCAGCCGAAATAACGAGATGGCCCGCTTGGCGCTGGCCGACGCGCAGAAGATGCTCGGAGACCATCTCGGTTTCTTCTTTTCCCGGCTCGCTCTGGAGGGGATTGTGGAACCGATGGTGAGCCCGAAGGTGATGGCCGACATGTGGAAGGCACTGGTGTTTGGTCAAGTGATTGGTGCTGTCGCTCCAGACCTGAGACCCTCCGTCGAGAATTGGCGGTCCGTCCTGAAGGTTGCGTTCACGTCGTTACTGCGACCGGTCGGCGTGCTCCAGGGCTGATCCAAGAGGGAATCTGCATGGCGTGTTGCCGTCGGCACGGGCCATCAAGAGGGTCCCGGTGCTGAGAGGATCTGCTCGGTACCCTTCAGCAACGGGCGCCGACGTGGCAGCCCTGTGAGGTGGAGGTGAATGACGATGGTGACGACCGCTCGACGTACGCGCCTGATGGCGGCATCGGCCGCCGCGACCCTGCTGGTTTCCTTGGGTTCTGTGACCACCGCGTTCGCCGACACCACCACGTCGACTGAAGTAACCACCACGGTCCCCGCCCCCACCACGACCACGACACCGCCTGCTCCCACCACGACAACGGTCCCCGCGACGACCACGACACCGCCTGCTCCCACCACGACGATCAGGCGTACGACGACGACCAAGGAGCCAGCAACGACCACCACGGCGCCAGCGAAAACTTCAGCATCATTGGCATGGGCGTGGATTCTCGGAGGCGTTGCCCTTGTTGGTCTGATCGCGGCCACGATCTTCGGTCTTGTGGGAGCGAATCGCCGGAAGGCGGCAGGTGATGCTTGGATCCCCACTGCTCGCGCCTCATGGGAGAACGCCGTTCTGGCGCGAGGTCTGCTGAATGGTCAACCCACAGGTGGCGATGTCCAATTGGCCAAGGTTCGAGCACAGGCCGAGGAAGCGGCTCGTGCACTGGACCGGGCGGCCGCCTCGGCTCCTGATGAGCCAAGCCGCCAGGATGTCTCCTCAGTGGCTGAAGGCCTGCGTGGGGTTCTCTTCACGATCGAGGCGGAGAGCCTTCTGCGAAGTGGACCAACGGCGCCAACCGCCGAGCAGCTTGCCGAGGCCGATCTTGCCCGACGGCGCCGGACTGCAGAGCTCGACGCGTCACTCGCCCACCTTGACTCGGCTACGAGGCCACCGGTTCGCTAACGCTCGTCACGGGGTTGGTTGGGCTTGGTGGGCCTCCACGCCGTAGTCTCATGGCGACGCTTGAGAGGTTCCGAAGGCCGCCAGCCACATTCCTGCAATGATTCCTCCCCGGAGGGGCAGGCAAGACTGCGAACGGCCGTCAGACGCAACGAAGCGCCATCGTTCTTCCAGCAAGCCCCAGGACAGGGGACGAGTCCGATCTTCCAAGGAGACTGCATGTCGGCAACCCACGATCTCGCCGGGGCTGGCCAGAGCATCTGGCTCGACAACATCACGAGGGACCTCCTTGACGACGGCTCGATCCAGCGCTGCATCGATGAGTTAGCCGTCACCGGCCTCACGTCGAACCCGTCGATCTTTGAGAAGGCTGTTGCGGGATCGACCGCCTATGACGCTCAGGTGGCCGCTACCGACGGTGACGCAGAAGCCATCTTCTTTCGCCTGGCCATCGAGGATCTCCGACGAGCCGCCGATCTCTTCGCCAATGTCCACGAGAGAACCAAGGGACTCGATGGCTGGGTATCGCTTGAGGTCTCACCCCTGATCGCCGACGACGCAACCGCCACGGTCGAAGCGGCAATCGCCATCCACGCAGCAGCGGATCGCCCAAACCTCTTCATCAAGATTCCTGGAACCCCCGCTGGCCTCGAGGCGATCGAGGAGGCAACCTTCGCCGGCATCCCGGTGAACGTGACCCTCTTGTTCTCCACGCAGCAGTATCAGGCAGCAAGTGACGCGTATC
>JBAXAR010000068.1:0-10611 GCA_037142475.1 Actinomycetes bacterium | reverse complement strand
CGACGCAACTGGCGAAGAAGATCACTGTTGACGCAGCGGTGCTTGATCGGGTCCTCACGACAGTGACGGAGAGCTTTAGCGATTTCTCGGTGGTGGCTCGCCGTGAGGCCAACGCCCGTGAGCGATTCCCCACCTTTGGCGCCCCCTTAATAACGATCCCCTATTTCAGCCATGACATCCATGACATGGGCGGCCTCCTCGAGCTCGCCCGTCACCTGATCGCGGAGTGAGCGATCTCCCATCCATGCCATGGCCGGGAGTGAGCCTACGATGCAGGCACTGACCACGGGGGAGACGTTCGAAGGCTGATGCTCGACTACCACCTGCACCTTTGGCCCCACGAGAGCGCGGAGACGTGGCTCTCGATCGACCAGATTGCCGACTACTGCGAACAGGCAGCACGCCATGGGGTGACTGAGTTGGCCATCACCGAGCATCTCCATCGGTTCCGCCAAGCTGCTGACGTGGTGGGTCGGTTCTGGGACACCTCAGAACGAGACCCGGTGTTACGACGTCAGATGGATGCCTATTTCGATCACCACGCCCGCAACGACCTTGACGCTTACGTCGAGCTCGCTGCGGAGGCGAAGCGACAGGGTCTGCCGGTGAAGATCGGCATGGAGGTTGACTACTACCGAGGCCAGATGGATGACGTCGCCGCCCTTCTCGAGCCGTATCCCTTTGATGTCCTTCTCGGCTCGGTCCACTGGATCGGAGCGTGGCAGTTCGACGACATCGACAACGCCGTGCACATGGCGGAGTGGGACGCTCGGACCGTCGACGCATGTTGGGACGCCTACACCGAGGCTCTCGAAGAGTTAGCCGCCACACAGACCTGCGACGTGTTGGCGCACCCGGACCTGATCAAGGTCGCCGGTCGTATCCCATCGAACCCCACAGAGTGGTGGGATCGAATCGCCGAAGCGGCGGCATCGTCGGGCATGGCCGCCGAGCTCTCAAGTGCCGGGTGGAAGAAGCCGGTCGGCGAGCAATATCCCTCAGTGCCCCTTCTCGAGCGTTTCGTTGCCGCTGGGGTCCCGATGACCACGGCCTCTGATGCGCATGGTGTGGCTCGGGTCGGTGAGCGATCGAATGATCTCCGCTCGTTAATCGATGCCGTCGGCATTACCTCGCTCGCCAGCTTCGAGGGTCGCCAGCGGGTCGACCTTGCGGTGGGAGAGGCCTAATGGCCACGCCCGCCGAGCTCGCCCGTCTCCGGACCGATCTCAGCGACGAGCAGACCCAACACCTCCAACGTCTCCTCGGGTCATGGTCGTTGCTGGCCGACCTCGCGTTCAGCGACCTGCTCCTCGTCGCACCGGTCGCCACGCCCCCGCCGGGAACGGGGCCACAGCTGGTGGTCCTCGGACAGGTCCGACCCAACAACCGAGGAACCTTGATCACCCAGGACCTCGTGGGCCAGACCGTCTCGGAGGCTCGCTGGGATCTGGCAGCGGAGGCCCTCCATGTCGGCCGTCTCGTCGAAGGGACGATGTTCGACCTCGAGCTCGGAGAGGATGTTCCCGTCTGGAACGTCCCCGTTCGCTTTCAGGGCGAAGTCATCGGTGTGCTCCTGAGGATCCAGGGTCCCCTCCGAGGACCTGCCAGCCTCTACGAACGGACGTACCTCCACGTCTTCGAGCGGTTTTGCACCATGGTCTCAGAGTCGACCTTTCCCTTTCTCGACGAGGAGGTGGCTGCCGAGGAGACGCCGCGGGTCGGTGACGGGGCGATCGTGGTTGACGCCACCGGTCGGATTGAGTTTGCTACCCCCAACGCCGTGAACGCGCTGCACCGCATGGGAGTCTTCTCTCCTCCGGATGGGAGTCAGTTTGAAGCACTTGGGGTCGACGCCTCGCTCGTGGCCACCGCCCTGGCGACCGGACTTCCGGTGATCGAGGAGATTGAGCGGCGCCCTGATGTGGCCGTTTTGGCGCACTGCGTGCCGATGCTGGAGGGAGGGAGCGTCACCGGCGCCTTGATTCTCATGCGCGATGTCACCGACCTACGCCGCTTGGATCGCCTCGTGCTCTCCAAAGATCAGGCAATCCGCGAGGTCCACCACCGGGTGAAGAACAACCTTCAGACCATCTCAGCCCTGCTCCGGCTCCAGGCCCGGAGAACGGCAGCAGGAGATGGCCGCCAAGCCCTTCTCGAGGCGGAGCGACGCATCCGGTCAATCGCCATCGTCCACGAGATCCTGTCTCGTGAACCCGGTGACGAGGTTCCGTTCGCCGAGATCATCACCTCGCTGGTGAGGATGGCGGAGGACTCGGTCGTGCGGAATCATCCGGTCGAGATCACCGTCGATGGGGATCTCGGGGAGACAACCGCCGACGTGGCGACACCGATGGCCGTGGCGCTGGCAGAACTTCTGCAGAACGCTGTCGAGCACGCCTTTGTGGAGATCACTGATGACACCGAGGTCGGACACATCGTGCTGACCCTGCGCCACGACCGAGACTCTCTCTCGGCGGAGGTCCGCGACAACGGGTGTGGTCTGCCCGTGGGTTTCGACATTGAGAACACAGACAGTCTTGGCCTGAGCATCGTCAGGGACCTCATCACCACACAGCTCGGCGGTGACCTCTCTATGACCACGATCCCGATCGAAGAGGGCGGAGGCACCAGCGCTTCGCTCAACGTTCCTATTCAAGACCGCAGGGGGCTCTGAGCCCCCACGTGAGGTGTTCGGTCCTAGCTGTTCTGGAGCTGGAGGTTGCGGCGACGAGCGGCCAGCCACTGCTTGCGCAATTTGCGGCGCTCATCTTCTGAGGTACCGCCCCACACGCCTGACTCCTGATTCGTGGCGAGAGCAAACTCGAGGCAGGGGTCAAGCGCTTCGCACGCGGTGCACATGCGCTTGGCGGCGTCGATCTGATCGACGGCAGGGCCCGTCGATCCGACTGGGAAGAACAGTTCAGGCTCGGTGTTGCGACAGGCGGCTTCAGTGCGCCAGTCGTCGGCATCCCAGTCGACTGTACGGTTCCAGGTCAGGGCCATTACTGCCTCGCTTCGAAATCAGGGGGGGGCTTCGGGGGGACTCGCAGTCGCCGCCAATCCAACCCAAAATGGTGTCGGTCGTCGGTTCAACGCAGTGGTCATGCTACAACTCGTCATGGAGCCTTACAAGGGCCCATGACGAAAATCTGAAGAATATTCGGGGGATTGATGACCAAAGTCTTCGCACACCGAGGCTCCGCCGGCGAAAGCCCGGAAAACACTGTGGCGGCGTTCCTGAACGCTGGTCTGCTCGCTGCTGATGGGGTGGAGCTCGATGTCCGCCGAAGTGGCGATGGAGCACTCGTGGTTCATCACGACGCCCTAATCGAGGGCCTCGGCCCCATTTCAGATCTCGACGTGGCGTCGCTCCCCGGTGACGTGCCTCTGCTTTCGGAGGTCCTCACAGCCTGCGGGACGATGACGGTCAACGTTGAGATCAAGAATGACCCGTCTGAGCCTGGCTACGACCCAACCGATGCTCTGGCTCAGCAGGTGGTGGACGAGATCATCGAGCTGGGTTGGCGATCCAAGGTCATCATCTCCTCCTTTGACCGAGACTGCCTCGATGCGGTCCGCCGAGCCGATGCTGAGATCCCGATCGGCTGGCTGCTGAGTCCACAGAGCCCAGTGCCCGATCTCTTTGATGCGCTGATTCGCCACGGATTCGATGCGGTCCACCCGTTCTTCCTCTTCGTCGATGAGCGATTCGTCGAGGAAGCCCGGGGCGCGGGCGTGGCGATCAATACGTGGACGGTCAACGCTCGTGCGGATCTCGAGAGGATGATGACGCTGGGGGTTGACTCGGTCATCACCGACGACGTCGCTCTCGCTCGATCGATTATCGACGCCTGAGAGGCGGTGCCGGGAGGCGCCGCTGGCAGCGGTCTTTCTCTCGAATGGCACAATCAGCAATCCATACGCTTAGATTGACGCCATGAACGTTGTCGTATGCGTAAAGCAGATTCCAGACCCGGCTGCACCGCAGTCTCTCGAGCCGGGAACCCATACCCTCGCCCGTTCGGGGAAGTTGATCTTGGACGACTCTGACGCGTACGGCGTCGAGATGGCGCTCCAGCTCGCCGAGCAGGCCGGTGGTGGCGAAGTCACCCTCGTCTCAATGGCGCCCAACGGCGAGACCTCAGGCTTGCGGACTGCGCTGGCCATGGGGGCCGCCAAGGCCATCCTGGTGAGCGATGACTCGCTCAAGGGAGCCGACGCTCTCACCACGGCCAAGATCCTCGCTGCGGCGATCAAGCGGGCCGAGCCTGACCTGATCGTGGCCGCCACCGAGTCGTCGGATGGCTACACCGGGACCACGCCAGTGCAGATCGCTGAGATCCTCGGCCTCCCGTCGATCACCTTCGCCAAGTCGGTGGCCATCGATGGCTCAACCATCAAGGTGGACCGTCAGACCGAGGCTGGGTACGACGAGGTCACCGCACCTCTCCCCGCCCTGGTCACCGTGACCGCTGGTGTGGTCGAGCCTCGGTATCCCTCCTTCAAGGGAATCATGGCGGCGAAGTCGAAGCCCGTTGATGTCCTCACCGCCGCTGACCTTGGTGTTGGCGCTGGGGCGAATGGCCAGGAGATCACCTCGGTGGTTGACGCCGAAGCCCGGGCCGCTGGCGAGATTGTTGTCGACGAGGGCGATGGTGCGCAGCGCATCGTTTCCTATCTCGAATCACTCAAGCTCATCTGAGCCAACCCACACTGAAACCACCCGTTCCCAAGCACGTCGTCATTCGAAGAGAGGCACATCATGGCTATCGAGAAGATCTGGGTCGTTGCCGAGGCCACCGAGTCCGGACCCACCACCACCACCCTTGAGCTGCTGAGCGCCGCTCGATCCCTCGCCGGTACGGTCGAGGCGATCGCCTGGGGCCCCAACACCGCCGCCAACGCCGCTGTTCTTGGCGACTATGGCGTGACGACCGTCCACGACGTGGGCGACCTCGCAGGGGCGCTTCCTGGTGCTGCTGTTGCTGGAGCAATGGCTGCAGCAATCGCTGCCGGCCAAGGCCCTTCGGCGATCCTGATCCCGACCTCCTACGACGGCCGCGACATCGCTGGCCGTCTCTCGGCCAAGGCTGACCTGCCCGTGTTGACGAACATCACCGGCCTCGAAGGCGGCGATGAGTTGACCACCCAGCACCCAGTGTTCGGTGGAACGCAGATCGTCAACGCCCGATTCACTGGACAGGGCCCCGGAATCTTCGTGGTCCGAGCGAAGTCGTTCGCTCCCGAGCCCGCTGGTGGCGCTCCTGCATCCGTGGTGGCGCTGGCCGTCCCCGATCTGGGCGCAACCAACACCGCATCGATCGTGAACCGTCACGTCGAGGAGCGCACTGGTCCGCAGCTCGATGAGGCAGCGGTGGTCGTCTCGGGTGGTCGTGGTCTCGGTGACGCAGCGAACTACTCGATGGTCGAAGAGGCTGCCAAGCTTCTCAACGGCGCCGCTGGTGCTAGCCGAGCAATCGTGGACGCCGGTTGGGTGCCCTACTCACACCAGGTCGGCCAGACCGGCAAGACGGTGAAGCCGACTGTCTATCTGGCGTGTGGCATCTCTGGCGCCACGCAGCACATGGTTGGCATGAAGGGCTCAAAGAACATCATCGCCATCAACAAGGACCAGGACGCCCCGATCTTCACGGTGGCTGACCTCGGCATCGTGGGCGACGTGCACAAGGTCCTTCCGGCCCTCATCGAAGCACTGAAGGCCCGCTAACTCAACGCTCGGCCTCTCTGGTCGACGAATCAGAATTGCATGACAAGACCCCGGCTATCGCCGGGGTCTTGTCGCGTTCGGCAATCTCGGGCATCGCTGATGCTTCAGGGCCAAGACGGCTAATCTCAACTTCGGCCTCTCATGCTGTTTCCCACCATCGACTTCGCTCTCTTCTTCCTTGCGGCGTTCGCTTTGTGCTGGGTCCTCAGCCCCTTCCCCACGCCCTGGAAATTGGCGGTTCTCGGTCTCTCGTACTTCTTCTACGGGTGGTGGGAGCCGAAGTTCGTCCTGCTCTTGGTGGCCGAGACCGCCATCGCCCATGTCGGTGCTCGCATGATCACTCGGGCGAGGGATGACAGAACGGCGAGGCTCTGGAAGATTGCCGCGGTTGGGAGCCTGCTGGGCATCCTCGGCTATTTCAAATACGCCGGATTCTTCGCCGTCAGTATCGACAACGTGGCTCGCTCGGTCGGCCTCGGAAACCTCATCCCGTTGATCCAGCCCACCCTCCCGCTGGCAATCTCGTTCTTCACCTTCATGGCAATCAGCTACGTGATTGATGTGGCGCGTGACGAACTCGATCCGGCAAGCCCAATCGACCTCGCTGTGTACCTCGCCTTCTTCCCCCACTTGATCGCTGGGCCAATCGTCCGAGGAAGTGAACTACTCCCGCAGATTCGACGCCGCCGCGACGAGAAGCACATTGACTACTCGCGAGCGATCCATCTCATCGTGCGAGGCCTCTTCAAGAAAGTGGTGATCAGTTCCTTCCTTGCGACGGCAATTGTCGACCCGGTCTTTGTGTCACCGTCTGGACACTCGGCGCTCGATGTCCTTTTCGGGATCTGGGGCTACGCCATTCAGATTTACTGCGACTTCTCGGGCTACACCGATATCGCGATCGGTCTCGCACTCTTGCTCGGCATCAAGTTCCCCGTGAACTTCGATGCGCCGTACTCTGCGGTCTCGCTCCAGGACTTCTGGCGCCGCTGGCACATCACGCTGTCACGGTGGCTACGGGATTACCTCTACATCCCGCTTGGCGGGAACCGGGGTTCCGAGGGCGAGATCGCCCGGAACATCCTGTTGACCATGATCCTCGGTGGTCTCTGGCATGGGGCGGCGTGGACGTTCCTGGCCTGGGGCACCCTGCACGGTGTCGGCCAGGTCGTTGGCCATCGCCGGCGAGAGGCCAGAGTGGCGGCGGGGAAGCCACCTCAGACCACGGGCCTCATCGCGCACATCGGCCACGTGGTGTGGACCTTCCAGTTCGTCTGCCTGGCATGGGTCTTTTTCAGGGCTACCTCGTTCACCAACGCCTTCGAGGTTCTTGGTCGACTCTTCAGCGGGTGGGGATCACCGACGACTTTGGTCACCCCTCTGGTCATCCTGGCCATCGTGGCCGTCCTCGCGGTCCAGCAGCTCCCTGGTGTTCTCGGCGCTCGCCTTGCGGCGTGGTGGTCGCACCAGCATCTCGCCCTTCAGGCCTCCCTGCTGGCGCTCGTCCTGCTTGGGGTGACCACGCTCGGACCGACCGGGGTGGCGCCGTTCATCTACTACCGCTTCTGATGGCTGCCATGACGGCCGTGACGGCGCATCATCGCTCTAGCATCAGGTTGGTGCGGCAAGCGCCACCTCGGGTGCGACGACGATGAGCGATCTCATTGAGGAGTACGACCAAGACGCGCCCAGTGCACCGTCGAAACGCAGCGGTCCGAGGCCAAGTACCACGATCGGCTGGCAGAGGCTTCTGGGCCTCATGGCCGCCACCTTGGCGATATGGCTTTTCATCGACTCGACGACACTCCAGCACAATGCTCAGGTCTCACCGGTAGGAATTCGTCGGACCATTGCCCTCGACCTGTTGGGTCCGGTGGCCGCCCTCAGCCGGGTGACACAGGTCTCTCATCTCGAGTCGTGGGCGAACGGGGCACTCGGGCGGAACGGGAACGGGTCAGGGGGCGGAGAGTCGCTCACGATCATCATGCCGCCGGTCCAGAAGCGCACCACCACTGGGCATCCCCCGATCCACCCGGCGATCACGACGATTCCTCCGAACTCGATGCAGAACCCAACCGCCACCGACCCCTTGCGGGTCCTCCTGATCGGCGACTCGCTGGGCATCGACCTCGGTGACGCACTCCAGAACCGATTGGCCGCCACCGGTGTGGTCGTGGCCGCACTCGACGCCAAGGAGTCCACTGGGCTCACTCGACCCGATTATTTCAACTGGCCTGCCGAACTCACGTCGGCTCTTCCCAAGGTCAACCCCCAGGTCATCGTGGTCATGATGGGGGCCAATGACCCCCAGGCCATCCCCGGGCCCCCGGGAATCTCCTATGGGGCAGCGGCCTGGGATGTCGCCTATCGGCACCGAGCGGTGTCATTCATGAGACTGGCCACCTCGGAGGGAGCGAGCCTCATTTGGGTGAGTTTGCCGCCGATGCAGGAAGCAGCACTCAACGCGAAAGTCCAGCACGTCAACGATCTCCAGAGGTCCGCTGCAGCGAAGGTACCGAAGGTGATCTACATCGAATCGAACCAGGTGATCGCCGCTCCGGGAGGTGGATTCTCGGCCTTCGTGACCAAGGATGGCCAGAACATCAATGTCCGGACGCCCGACGGCATCCACATCAGCCCGAGCGGCAGCAATGTGTTGGCTGCGTCGGTGATCCACACGATGCGCAAACAGCTCGACATTCCTGTGCCCTGAGCCACGCACTGGCCTGAACGGGCGTCTCGACCTGATGCGTCAGACCAGCGGCCATGGATACGGCGGGTAGTCACCCTCTTCATCGGGGAAGGGGAGAGAGCCGGCCTCGAGGAGTGCTGTGGCCCGCCGGAGCGTCTGAGCGAATTCCTCAGGAGAGATCAGTTCGCCAAGGCGCGTTGGCGGCTCATGGCGGAACCGCTCGAGACTTTCTCTCAAGCGCAGGCCCAGTTCATCGCCGGCAAAGTCCCAGATCACGGTTCGGAGTTTGTTCTCCTCGTGGAAGCAGAGGCCATGGTCAATGGCCCACAGTCGACCACCGACGTGAAGGACGTGACCACTCTTACGGTCAGAGTTATTCGTCACCACGTCGAAGGCAGCGAGGTCCCGCATCGTCTGGGCGTGAAGGGGGTCGTCCCGGAGGGTGAAGTAGTGGTTTTCCTCGTCCTCATCGACGAAGCGCTGGAGGGATCCGGGACCGAATGGAGCATCGTCTCCCCGCTCGACAGTGCAGGGCACGAGGTCGAGGGCGAGAGATTCACTGACCACCCATGCGGCGACTTCACGACGCCACAGTCCTGAGGGAAAGTCCCAGAGGGGTCGCTCTCCCTGCTCGGGTTTGTAGACAGCCTGCATTGCGGTGCCCTCGAGCTCGACCGTCACCAGCAGGGTTGCGTTCGAGCTGTTGGCAAAGCGAGCCTCCACGGTGATCTCACCATGGGTGAGAATCTCGCGGATCTCGTCGCTCACGTGATTGGTGCGCGGTGCCCGTTGGTCCGAGGGCAGTCGTGACCCCGAGGGTCGAGGGGCAATCCGCAGAGTGGGCACGGTGGGCGCCCTGCCTCAACGAGTTGGGTGGCGCGGATGGCGAAAGCGGCCGCTTGTTCTCGGGTTGTCTGGATGGTGACGGTGTCGGGGTCCGGGCTGTCGGTTGCCTCTTCAATCATGACCTCGACAACACCGGCAGCCTCGTCGATCGTGACGGACAATTCACCGGCGACGAAGTCGACTCCCTGATCGGGACTGAGTTGGAGTTCGAGGTCGTCGGGAAGGTGTCCCGGACGGCCCATTCCATCGATGGCTCGGGTGAGGTAGGTGGCCAAGACAGCGATTTGCTGCTTTTCAACCTTGACGGTGACAACCCGGTTGGCCTCGATGGCTTGAATCAGGAACATCCGAGCGCCAACCTCGCCGACTGCTCCGACGGTGAAGAGGTTGGGGTTGTTGAAGCGGTGTGCGGTCATGAAAGGGCAAGCTCCTTGAGCGAGTTCGTGGAGTTGATGGCGAGGACGTGGGGTCCCGCTGGTGAGATCAGAAGGGCGCTCACCGAGCAGGGCGACACGGTGAGTCGCTGGAAGAGATCGAGGGGCGCCCCCAGAGCGGTGGCGAGAATGGCCTTGATCGGATCAGCGTGGCTGACCGCCACGATGGTCTGGCCGGAGTGCCGGGCGGCAAGGGCGGCGACGGCGCCATAGGACCGTGCGGACATCTCACCGAATGACTCGCCCTTCGGGAAGCGAAACAACGAGGGTGCCCGTTGGACCTGCTCCCACTCCCGCTTCTTTCGAAGTTGCGCAAGGCGCTTGCCCGTCCAGTCACCGAAGTCGCACTCGAGAAGGCCAGCGTCAGCTCGGACTCGGAGCCCCAATGCCTTGGCGATTGGGGCGGCGGTCTCTCGCGTCCTCTCGAGGGGAGATGCGTAGATGGCGGTGGGTGCGGTGGCCAGGCTGGCGATGCGAGCTGCAGTGGCTGCCGCCTGTTCGCGGCCCTTCTCCGAGAGGTGAAGGCCAGGAGCCCGACCCGGAAGAACCTTCCCCGTCGACGGTGTGGTTCCATGCCGTACAAGGAGGACAAGGCAGTGAGCGTGAGGTGAGCGAGCGGGGGTGCGAGGGGCCATCGCCCCCCATCGTAGAGGTCCTGCGGCGGCATCATCCGACGGCAAGGTCAGTCAGGATCGCAGAGAGACGAGATCAAGGAGTCGTCGTGGCGTGGCCTCGGAATCGCTGTGGCCACGGAGTGTCCACAGCATCGCCGAGGTCGCCGTCGAGGCTGCTGAGGCTGGCGAGATCACCGAGGAAGAGGCCGAGGAGGCCATCGTCGAGGCGATCGAAGCCGAGATCGTGGCCGAGGAGGCTGCCGAGATCGCCGTTGAAGCCGTCGTAGTCGCCGCCAT
>JBAXAR010000067.1:0-10648 GCA_037142475.1 Actinomycetes bacterium | reverse complement strand
TGTGGCGACGACCTTCTTGACTGGTGCAGCCTTCTTCGTGGCCGCAGCCTTCTTGGCGAGCGGGGTCATGTACTCCTCCTTGGAAGTCCGTTCCCTAGGGAGGACTCGCTTGAGCGATGCACCCTACCAGTAGCCAGTAGTGCGGCTATGCAGGGTTGTGAATGCCTCTTAGATGTCGTCACCGGATGTCGTAGTCGAGCCAACGTCATCACTCCCGGCCAGGCCTCCCTGGTCGCCTTGGCGGAGGGCCATGATGGCGGCGCCCGGCTGGACGTTGTCTTCGATCCACGTGATCATCTCCGACAGCGAAGTGCGCAACCTCGTCCGCTCGCCTTCGAGCTGACGGGCCATTGACTCCACATCGCCCGTGAGCTTTGACTTGAGGCCCTCAAGACGGGAGAGGTCAGTGTCGTACTTCCGTTTGGCATCGATCTCGAGGTCGCGAGCCTTGGACTCGGCGTCAGAGACGATCTTGGTCGCCTCCCTCTCTGACTCGAGCTTCATCTGGTCCACGAAACGCTGAGCCATCTCGAGCGTCCGCTGCACCGATTCAGTCCCAGCGGCGGTCATCGCTGCAGCCGGAATGGCCTCATCGACCTTCGGTGCCTCAGGTGCCTTGAGTTCCTTCGCAGCCGCCTCGAGCTGAGCGATTCGCTCGGCGGCTTGGCGCAGACGATCAGTGGTCTGGCGAAGTTGCTCTTGTACTGCGTCGGCCTCGACTGCAACCTTCTCGAGGTAGTCGTCGACTTCATCGATGTCGTAGCCACGAAGGCCGACGCGGAACTCGACCGTACGGAGGGTCTCGAGTGCAGACTTTGGAAGTGCAGGGTTGTCCATGGGGAGCGATGCTACCAACCCTCGCCGGCCTGCGCCCGTCTGATCAGCGACTCAGGAGTGGCAAGAGCACGAACTGGATCACCACGAAGACAACAATGATGGACAGATCCAGGTACGACCCACCGATTCGGACCGGGGGAATCACCTTGCGAATTGGTCGAAGTACAGGCTCAGTGAGTGTCGCCAAGACAGCGTCGACCTTTTGGAGACCTGGACCTGCTCCCCCCATGAACCAACTCATCAGTGCTCGAGCGATGAGCAGGACCATGTAGATCTCAAGGAGATACCCCAGCAGGACAAAAAACATCGAGACGGTGTCGCTCCCTAGCCGCGGTTGAAGCCACGAGCCTGGAGGCGAGCGCGCTCCTCGGCTGGCGGCGGAATGTCAGTCGGCATAAGAAGGAACACCTGATCGGCAACCCGCTCCATTGAGCACTCCAAGGCATAGGCGATACCGCTGCAGAAGTCGATCATGCGGCGCTGCAGATCGCGATCAGCCTGCTGGAGGTTCACGATGACCGGATTGGCTTGACGGATCTGGTCCCCAATCTCTTTGGCGTCGCCGAAGGTCGTCGGTGCGACCACATGCACCTTGCTGCCGTCGGCAGCCATCGGAACGACGGCTGGGCGATTGGGAGCGACGGGTCGACTTGAACCTCCGGCGGGTCCTCCGTCGGACGCCACGGGGCGGATTCGGCTCACGGTCCCCATCTGCTGATCGCGGTCGTAGCGGTCGTAGCGGTCGTTGGTCCGCCCGGCGCGAGGGGCCCGGTCATAGCGATCATCGACGTCATCGTCGTAGCCACGATCCCTCGGGTCAGGCCGAGCGCTCCGAGGCGGTCGGGCCGACATGGGTCGACTCCGCTCAGAGAGCTCCTCGTAGTCGTCGTATTCGTCATCGACAAGGCCCAGATAGGCCATGATCTTGCGCACGCTGCCAGCCATGGGCGCCGCCTCGCTCTTCCACTCGTGGGGTGCGCGGCCGATCAACGGACGCGCTTGACTGTCCCACACTCTAGGCGAACCTTGAGGGAAAGGTCAGGTTCCGATCGGTCGCCCTCCGAAAAGAGCCCTCCCGACCCTCACCATGGTCGATCCCTCCTCAACGGCGATCTCGAGATCGTCAGTCATCCCCATGGAGCGCTCGGCGACTCCGAGGTCATCGGCCATCTCTCGCAGCCGGCGAAAACTCGCCCGAGCGGCGACCGGATCAACTGGAGCCACGGTCATCAGGCCGCAGACGTCGAGACCGAGGAGACGCCCGCCGACGACAAGGTCGGCGACGTCTGTCGGCTGTACCCCGCCCCGCCCTGCTTGGCCGGTAAAATCGATTTGAACCATCACCCGAGCACCAGGGCTCCGGCGAACAAGGGCCTCGGCCTCCTTCTGTCGGCACAGACCTTGGAAACAGGACGTGACGGGTGCGAGTCGGGCCAGCTTGTTGGTCTGGATGGACCCGAGAAAGTGCCATCGGATGGGGAGGTCATGAGTCGCCGCTGCCTTCTCGGCCAGCTCGGCTGCATAATTCTCGCCAAGATCCTCGAGTCCCGCTTCGAAGGCCGCCCGAGCGACGTCAGCACTGAATTTCTTGGTGACAGCGACAAGGGTGACCTCGCCGGGGTCACCCCCCGCGCTCTCAATACGCGACCGAATGATCGAAGCGTTCTCGGCGATCTGTGAAGGGGTTGGGCTCGCTGGCGGCACTCCCGCGCCGCCGACCATGAGAGCTGAACTCGTTGCGCTACCGCAGGAACGACGGGACGTCGAAGTCGTCGTCCCCGCCGGTGCCTGGGTCGCCAACCTCGGCGAAGATGTCCATGGTCTCGGGCGAATCGGTCAGCCCGAGGCTTGACGACGATCCACCGGATCGGTCCTCCCAGCGCTCGAAGCCAGCGGCAATCACCGTGACTCGAACTTCCTCACCCATGTTGTCGTCGATGACAGCACCGAAGATGATGTTGGCGTCAGGGTGGGCAACCGAGTGAATAATCTCGGCTGCCTCGTTGACCTCGAACAAACCAAGGTCGGAGCCTCCGGCGATGTTGAGCAGGATGCCCCGTGCTCCCTCGATTGATGCCTCAAGAAGGGGACTGGTGATGGCGGCCCGAGCGGCATTCACCGCTCGCCCCTCACCCGTGGAGGAGCCGATACCCATGATCGCCGTTCCGGCGTTGCTCATCACCATCTTGACGTCAGCGAAGTCGGTGTTGATGAGTCCTGGCACCGTGATGAGGTCGGTAATGCCGCGAACACCCTGGAGAAGGACTTCATCGGCCATCTTGAACGCGTTGACCATTGATGTCTTGTCATTCGAAACCGTTAGGAGCCGGTCATTGGGAATGACGATAAGGGTGTCAACCTTTTCCTTGAGAGCTTGAATACCCTTCTCGGCCTGCGTCGAGCGTCGACGACCCTCGAAGGCAAACGGTCGGGTGACCACACCGATGGTGAGCGCTCCGACGCTCTTTGCAATCTCCGCCACCACGGGAGCCGCACCGGTGCCGGTTCCTCCACCCTTACCGGCGGTGATGAATACCATGTCGGCGCCACGGAGGGCCTCTTCGATCTCTGCCCGGTGCTCCTCAGCGGCCAGACGGCCTACCTCTGGGTCCGACCCTGCACCAAGACCTCGGGTGAGCTCACGACCGAGATCAAGCTTCAAATCTGCATCACTGCCCAAGAGTGCCTGGGCGTCGGTGTTGCAGGCGATGAACTCGACGTTGCGAAGGCCCGCCTCGATCATTCGGTTGACAGCATTGACGCCGCCGCCGCCGACTCCGACAACCTTGATCACTGCTAGGTAATTGCTCTGCGGGGAAATCGTCATGGCGTCCCTCGTCCTCTCACGCGACTGTCTTGTGATCTTGCCCCAACCACCTTCGCTGGTGGTGGATCAGTGGCCGAATCGTACCGCGCCACCCGCTGGCGAGTCGTCCAATTCCCTTCAGGGTCCTTCGGCGGTTGTTCTCCGAGGCGCCCGCCGCCCTCTGCAACCTCATGGCTGAGAGATCGTCGAGGCCTGAGGGACCGAGACATCCACGACGTCACCTGCATGGAGGCTGGCACCAGCGAGGATGCTCGCTACGTCTCGATACTTCTCCGTGAGCTGCGCCACCGAGCCGAGGTTCACCGTGATCGGCGCTGTCAGACGCAAGACCACCGTGCCGTCGGTGTGACCGATGACTGCGTGGACCTGCTGACGGAATGCCGGAGGAAGCGTGCGGGCGACCTCGAGCGCAGGGTTGGCCTTCTTTGAAAGCGAAGTGCCTGGTTTCCCGGGGTGAACGCCCTGGACTCGCAAGATCATCGCATCGGGCCCGTGCTCCGGGTCAACACCGAGGACTCGCCCCGTGCCGTCCACAGCCGCCCACCCTTGCGCCGCAGGAGTCACCGCCGCCGCTCGCCGCTCGACCACCCTGACCTCGACACTCGACGGCCAATGACGAACAACCGTTGCCTTCGCTACCCACGGGAGCGCCTCGATTCGTGCCGCGGCGGCACTCGTGTCGATCGACACCAGCGATGGGTGGCCCTTGAGACCGGCCGCCACCACGACGTCATGGCGGGTCTCATGGGCTCCGAGATGAACCGTGATGGTCCGAGCAGAGAACGCCGAAGTGTGCAGCAGCGCCCACAGCCCTCCCGCCAGCACAACACCAATGACCAGTGTGATCACGATCCGCACGCGCCATCGGCGCGAGCGCCGCTCCACGTCTTGGCGACGCTTGGCGATCCTCGGGTCAACCTCGGGGACGGGACGGGAGGCCTTCTTGGCCGTCGGCGTTTTTGCTTTCGCCATTATTCGATCCGATTAGTTCTCGGCATCCGTACTTCCGTTCGAAGCACGATGCCGCTGGTCTCTCGGACTCGACCCCTCACAATCTCGATGAGTTCAATGACGTCATCGGCCTTTCCACCCGGGTCAGCTTGGATGAAATTGGCGTGCTTGTCTGAGACCTGGGCCGTGCCGTGGCGAAGGCCCTTGCACCCAGAAGACTCGATGAGACGCCCAGCCGAATCCCCCGGAGGGTTCGTAAAGACGCTCCCGCAGTTCGCCCCTCCGGGCTGGTGCTCACGTCTCCAGCGGACGATCTCTCGAATCTCGGCCCGGCCGCGCTCGGGATCGCCTTCGGAGAGTGCCAGGCGAGCGCCAATCACCACCTGGTGAGCGCCGAGCGACGAGGAGCGATACCCAAAGGCCAGAGCCTCCGCATCAAGGTCCTGCACCACGCCAGCCTCAAGATTGAACACCGTGGCTGACACCACGCTGGCGGCCATGTCAGAGCCATGTCCCCCGGCGTTCATCACCACTGCACCCCCAACTGAGCCCGGAACCCCGACCGCCCACTCAAAGCCAGTCAGGCCAGCCTCAACGCTGCGGCGCGCAACGACAGGAAGATCGATCGCCGCCCCGACGTCAACGAGCGTCACCGCAGCGTCTCGTGGTGCAACCTCGAACTGTTCGAAGGCCTCCCCGAGGTGGAGCACCACACCGTCGAATCCCGCATCGCTGACGAGCGTGTTCGATCCCCTGCCAAGGACGTAGACCCCGCGACTGAGGTCGAGAGAGTTCGCCACGAGATCGAGATCACCAAGAGAGTAAATCTCGACCACCGACGAGGCGGTCCCGCCGACTCTCAACGTCGTTCGTGCGCCGAAGGGTTGACCCGATGTGGTCATCGGCGCCGAAGATCGAGAATCTCGTCAGGAAGCGTGGTCAAGTCACCCGCACCCATCGTGAGGCAGAGGTCTCCCTCACGCAGCAGGCCAGAGACCACCGAGGCCACCTCGAGGCGATCAGCGACGTAGGTCACCTCTGGCGATCCGTCTCCGGCGGTCACCGCATCAGCAACCAAGTGGCCAGAGACACCCGGAATCGGGGCTTCCCCCGCGGAGTAGATGTCAGTAATGACGACGTGGGCTGCTCGATCGAACGCTCTCACGAAGTTGGCGGCGACCGCCTGGGTGCGGGTGAAGCGGTGCGGCTGAAACACTGCCACGATCCGCTCGAACCCTCCGCTTGAAGCGGCCTCAAGCGTCGCGAGAACTTCTGCGGGGAGGTGTGCGTAGTCATCGACGAACGAAATCCCATCGAGTTCACCTCGAAACTCAAAGCGACGAGGTACGCCAGCAAAGCGCTGCAAGCCCGCGACAATGGCCTCGTTCGTGACCCCTGCCAGAGACGCTCCGACCGCCGCCATTGAAGCGTTGCGAACGTTGTGGAGCCCCGGAGCGCCAATGAGGAGCGAGACCTCCCCCCCGCCGGGGAGCCCAAGGTGAAAGCGGGAGGACGTCCGATTCCCCTGCACGTCGCTGATCCGAGCGTCAAGGTGCCGACCGCTACTCGATGATTCGTCGGTTACAAGCCCGACCCGAAGCGCCCCGACGGCGGCCCCGACACGAGAAGCTCCGACGTCATCAGCCATCACCGCAGTGGCTTCGCTGGAGCGCCGAAGAAGTGCTTCGAATGCGGCTTCGAGCCCCTCAATGGTGCCGTAGTGATCCAGATGATCGGCTTCGACATTGGTCAGGATGCTCAGTGACGGCTCAAGTGCGGAGAAACTGCCATAGCTCTCGTCAGCCTCAATGACAAGGAGTTCTCCTCGATCCCAGACTGCATTTGCCCCCAATCCCGATACTTCGGCCCCGATGAGAAATGAAGGCTCCACGCCGGCCTCAAGGAGGATCAGCGAAAGCATCGATGACGTGGTGGTCTTGCCATGGGTCCCCGCCACCGCCACAGTCCGACGGAGTCGTGAGATCGCTCCCATCATCTCGGAGCGCTTCACCACCGTGATGCCGCGATCTCGCGCGCCGCTGAGTTCAGGGTTCAACTCGCTCACCGCAGGTGACGCGGTCACCACGCGTGCGGCGCCGAGGTGGTCGCGGTCGTGACCGATCGAGACGGTGACCCCCGCTCGTCGCAACTTCGCCAAGACGGGGGATTCCCGGAGGTCCGAACCTGAGACGGAATGTCCCATTCGAGCGAATACGAGGGCCAGTGCGCTCATGCCGGCACCCCCCACGCCGATGACATGAATCGAGGTAGGGGTCGAAAGGTCTACTTCTCCGACAGTCTGCTCAGGCATGCTCCAACACCACCGTGGCTACCGCAGCGGCGGCATCAGGATGGCCGACGGCAATCGCCGCCTCCTGCATTGACTGCCGTTTCGAATCATCGAGGAGGATCGACTCGACCTCGGCCGCAAGGCGCTCTGTCGTCACGTCGCGGTCCGCCACCATGACTGCAGCGCCAACATCGCCAAGCGCGTTCGCATTGAGGGTCTGATGGTCCCCCGGGGCACCGGGGAGTGGCACAAGGACCGCCGGAACTCCTGCCAGAGCCAGTTCAGCGACCGTGAGGGCGCCTGCTCTGGTGATCGCCACCGTTGCTGCCTGGTACAGCAGAGGCACCTGATCCTCAAATGCCACGATGCGGTAGTCCAACCCGCCAGGGACACGATCAGGCTTGGTAGCCATGATCTCCTCGAAGTCTCGCCGACCAGTCACGTGATAGATCGTGACAGGGCGATCAGCCCACGTCGCCGCAAGGCCCAAGACTGCCCGGTTCACTGATCGAGCCCCAAGAGAACCGGTCGTTACGGCAATGAGCGGTCGATCAGGGTCACAGCCCAATGCGGATCGGGCTGATGACACCCCGGCGGTGCTCCGATCCAGATTGGTGAATGCGGGGCGTACTGGGGCACCGGTTACTACCGAGCGCGGCAGCGGATTGGAGGCGAAGCTGACGCACGACGCACGGGCGAACCTCCCCAAGATCCGGTGGGTGACACCCGGAACCGCGTCGATATTCACCAAGATCAATGGGCGGCGCAGGATCACCGCAGCCAACCCAGCAGGCCCGGCGGCGTAGCCCCCGACCGACACCACAGCTCTCGGCCACCAGCGCACAAGTAAAGCGAATGACCGAACGAGCGCCCATGCCACGCCGGCGAGCGCTCCGGCGTTATCGAAGATCGCTCGGGGTGCAAACGACCGCTTGATACCTCTCCCTGGCAAAAGGACGAGTTCGATCCCCGTTGACCCGAGGAGGTCTCGCTCTTGACCGCGACGAGACCCAAGGAATCGCAGATCCCCTCGATGAAGACCCTTCTCGATCAGGGCGCTCGCCACCGCATCAGCGACGAAGACATGACCTCCGGTTCCGCCACCAGCAATGACGACCGGTCCGCTCACTTGGGTCGGGGTTGACGGAAGGGGGACGCGGGTCCTCGTGCCGCGGTGGTTGCTCTGCGGCGCGATGCGTGCGGGGTCGTCCCTGAGGCTCGTGCTCGTGGAGCAGCCGATCGAGCGGTGGCAGGTGTTCTCGTGTGCGCCTTGCTCGACGTCGAAGATCGAGCGGGTGTCTTTCGGACGGGAGACTTTCGGCCGGTGGCCTTCTTCGCTGCTCTTCGAGGAGCCTTGGCCGGAGCAAGCGTTCCCTCTGTGCCGCGACGAGCGATGCTGACCAGCATTCCCGCTGCAGCCATCGTGATCACGAGCGACGAGCCTCCAAAGGATATGAAAGGCAAGGGAATGCCAGTGACCGGCAGGACTCCGATGACCGCCCCTATGTTGATCAGGGCTTCGGAGGCGATCCACGTCACAAGTGAGACACCGAGCAGAGCCCCGAAGCGATCTGACGACAGATCCGCGCTCTTGAGTCCCTTAAAGACGAACACACTGAGAAGGACCAGAACGCCGAGGACGGCGATCAGGCCGAGCTCTTCTCCGATGATGGAAAAAATAAAGTCGGTATGCGCATTCGGAAGCAGACCCCACTTCTCTCGACTCCCCCCCAGACCGAGCCCGAAGAGGTGGCCGGAACCGAGTCCGATAAGTGATTGAACGACCTGGTAGCCGGAACCATCAGCTTTGGATCCTGGATCGACGAAACTCAGCAGGCGCTCTCGACGATATGGCATTGCAAACGCAGCAATGGTAACCAGTGCGGTCACCACGCCGATGCCTTTCGCAAGCAACACTCCGGGGATACCCGCAGCAAAAAGCAGCGTGATCGTGATCACCATCAGGACCATTGCGGTCCCGAGATCTGGCTGCTTGATAACCAGCGCTGCAGCGGTGCCAGCGACAATTGCTAGAGGGCCGATTAACTGTCGATTCGTGCACCCCTCCTGCTGGCGGCGGGCTATCAGATCTGCACCGAAGATCGCCAGCGCCAGCTTCATGAGTTCAGAGGGCTGGATGCGGATCCACGAGATCCCGATCCATCGGCTTGATCCGCCAGACGTCACACCCACGCCTGGAACGAGGACCATGACGAGCAGCCC
Source organism: Actinomycetes bacterium (assembly GCA_037142475.1). Lineage (GTDB taxonomy): Bacteria > Actinomycetota > Acidimicrobiia > Acidimicrobiales > RAAP-2 > CAIUMH01. The sequence continues at coordinate 1,520 of JBAXAR010000067.1, read as the reverse complement.
CATCGTCCCAACAAGGCCTATGACGGCGAAATACCTCCACCGGTTGTAATCAGTGCGCGACGTGATGACGAAGAAGATCGCCCCAAGCACCATCCAGATGACTTCCTTCATGCCGATCGAAAACGCATTGCCGTAGAGGCTCATCGAGATCACCGATGATGCGGAGAAGACGATGATCACGCCGACTCCACACATCGCAACCACCAACAGCGTCAGCCACGTCGCTGTCGACAGCCGGGGTGCCTCACGATTCGAGCGTGATCTCTGCCGAAGCGCTGTGGACCTAGCCATACTGGTTCTCAGAGGCGCTGCACGTCATGAGGTAAGCCTTGCCGAGTCGCTGCGTGATGTGGTGGAACCTCAAGGCTCAGACGACCTTCGCTACTTGGAGGAAGTCCGCGTAAAAGATACCGAGGCCCAGCGCTGCGAAAAGACCCGCGAGGATCCAGAACCGAACAATCACCGTGGTCTCCGGCCACCCGAGGAGTTCGAAGTGGTGGTGGATCGGTGCCATCTTGAAGACTCGACGGTGGAACAGCCGGAAACTAATCACCTGGGTGATCACCGAAAGTGTCTCAATCACAAAGAGGCCGCCGATAATCACGAGCAACAAATCGAGGTTCATCATCAGGCACAGCGCCGCCATGCCTGCTCCGATCGACAGCGAGCCGGTGTCGCCCATGTAGATCCTCGCTGGAGCCGCGTTCCACCACAGAAAACCGAGGCACGCCCCCGCTAGAGCGATTGAAGAGAGCGCTAGATCAAGCGCTGAGCTGACGTTGTAAATCGGAAAGTGTCGAAACTGCCAGTATCCAACGATCGCCAAGACGGCAAAACAGAAGGTGGATGATCCAGCCGCCAACCCATCGAGCCCGTCAGTGAGGTTGACGGCATTCGAGGTCCCCACAATGACCACGATGGCCATGGCTACCCAGCCCACCTCGCCCAGATGCCAGCCAGGGAGATCAAAACGAGTGAAGGACACCGTCGTTGCTGTGTGGGCCCAGTGCAGGGCCAACTCGGCGAAGATCAGGCCGAACGCCAACTGCAAGATCATCTTCGCCCGCTTGTTGAGACCAAGGCTTCTCTTGTTCCGGACCTTAATGATGTCGTCGAGGAACCCAATGAACCCGTAAGCAACGATCGCGAAACAAACGAGTGCTCCAGCTCGCGTGAAGGGGACGTGGGTCCCGAGGTGGCCGAGAAGGAATCCGGTGACCGCCGCAAGGACAATCACGATCCCGCCCATCGTCGGCGTTCCCGCCTTGGCCGAGTGAGAGGTGGGGCCGTCTTCGCGGATGTGCTGACCGATCCGCCGAGCCCGAAGGCTGCGGACAAGGACGGGCGTTAGTAATCCGGCGATCCAGAGAGCAACTCCCCCAGCCTCATCAAACTCAGCACGGCCGCTCCCCGGCAAGGATCAACGCAGCGACGCTCCGGTCGTCAAAGTCCACCGTTCGCTCACCGATGATCTGGGTCGTCTCATGGCCTTTTCCGGCGATAACCACGACGTCGTTGGG
>JBAXAR010000066.1:0-10844 GCA_037142475.1 Actinomycetes bacterium | reverse complement strand
GTGTCACCAGGCCTGCCACCACCGCCCTCGCCAAAGAGGATCACCGGAAGCTTCAGACGGTGGGCGAGGTCAAACAACCGGTCCTTCTTCTGGTGGTTGCGCTGACCCTGTGTCCCAGCGAGGACCATGTAGTCATAGGACGCGACGATGCAGGAAGTGGCTGATGCGTCAAAGAGCTCGGCGTTTACCGTCCCGATGCCACCAACGAAACCGTCGGCGGGCGTGGCCCGTATCAAGTCAGCCTCTGACCGCCTCGCACGCTGCGCGGCATAGGCAAAACGGCCGAACTCAACAAAACTCCCGTCATCGACAAGATCAGCAATGTTCTCTCTCGCGGTCCTCAAGCCCAACGAGTGACGCCGCTCGACCTTCTCGGGGCGAGCGTCATCGGCGAGGAGGGCCTCTCGGGCTTCGAGTTCTTCCAAGCGGTCGCTCTGAGGAGACTCGCTGGATTCTTGTGGCTCGTGGATCGAGACTTCGTCGGTGTGACTCGCCGCCACAAGGTGGTCACCTTGCACAACCGCTTGGCCGACAATCACGCCGACTGCGTCCACAACCAGATCGAAGGGGGCGAGAATTGGGTGCTCCATCTTCATCGACTCGATCACGCACAGCGTGCGTCCTTCAGCCACGTGGTCTCCTCGACGCACAAAGAGAGCAGCAACGGTGCCCAGAATTGGCGCCTCGATCGATATGCCAGCCTGAGCAGGACCCATCGGCGCACCCTACCGAAGACCCGAGGCCAGACCTCGGTCTGCCTCGAGAGGGTTTCTGACGTCCCGTCAGAAACCCCGGCCACGAGAGATAGCCTTGGCGCGATGCGTGGAATCTTGAAAGCCGCTGCCTACATCCCCTACCGACGCCTTGATGCCAAGGAGATCACTGGTCTCTTCGGAGCTGGTGGAGGCCGAGGAACTCGAACCGTTGCCTCCCATGACGAGGACACCACCACCATGGGCGTTGAGGCGTCACGGCGGGTCCTGGCCGGAAGCGGTGAGCCGACCAGTCTCACGTTCGTCACCCCAACGCCGGCATACGCCGACAAAAACAACGCCTCCACCGTCCATGCCGCCCTTCGACTGGCGGCGAAGGTTGGTGCATGGGACTTTGGCGGGTCCCTTCGATCCTCGACCGGTGCACTCCTTCGAGCACTCGCAGGGACCGGCACCGAACTCGTGGTGGCCTCGGACCTTCGCGACGGACTCCCAACAAGCGCGGATGAGGCCGGGTGTGGTGACGGGGCTGCAGCGATCCTGATCGGTGACGAGACGGAGACCTCACCAGTTATCGCCGAGATCCTCGGCTCCTCCACGATGACCGATGAGTTCCTCGATCGCTGGAGGACTCCAGGCGACCGACGTTCACGAGTCTGGGAAGAGCGTTTCGGTGAGACTCGCTACCTTGATCTGGGCCGTGCTGCCTATGCCGCTGCGCTCACTGACGCAGGGATCGAGGCTGATGCCGTCGACCGTTTGTTCATCGCAGGTCTCCATGCCCGAGCGATCAAGGCTGTTGGCGCCAAGCTCGCCGCCGGTCGCGACATCCTCGGTGACCCCATCACCCCTGCCACCGGTCAGATGGGCGGCGCCCATCCCCTGATCCTCCTCACTGCTGCCCTTGAGGCCTCGACGACCGGCGGCGAGGTAATCGTGCTCCTCAACCTGGCTGACGGGGCCGACGCTCTCGTGCTGCGCACCACCGACGCAGTCAGGAGTGCCACTTCTACGGATCCGGTTCTCGATCAGATCGCTGCCGGAGCACCAGTTCCCTATGCGAAGTACCTGACGTGGCGTGGCATGGTCACGGTTGAGCCTCCCCGGCGCCCTGCCCCCGATCGGGTCTCGTCATCGGCCGCATGGCGCAGCGAGGACTGGAAGTTCGGCTTCGTCGGCTCAAAGGACGCCACTTCGGGGGCAATCCACATGCCGCCGGCCCGGGTGTCTCGCACATCAGGCGATGTCGACACCATGGAGCCCGTCGCCATGGCCGACACCCTCGGCACCATCGTGACCTTCACCATCGACAGGATGGCCTACTCACCAAGCCCCCCCATCGTCTTCGCCATCGTGGACTTCGATGGAGGGGGCCGATTCCCCGTCGAGTTGACCGATGTCGATGCGGCAAGCGTCGCCATCGGTGATCGCGTGGCGATGACCTTCCGTCGACTGTTTACGTCTGACGGGATCCACGACTACTTCTGGAAGGCTCGGCCTGTTCGATCAGCGGCGAGCACCACCGACGTCAACAGCGAGAACTAGGAGGCCTGCAATGGGAAGTCACGGCATCAAAGACCGAGTCGCCATCGTGGCCATGGGCTGCACTGCCTTCGCCGAACGGTGGGACAAGAGCCTCGATGACCTGATCGTCGACGCATCGACTGAATGCTTCGAATCGACTGGGATCGCGAAAGCCGACGTCGACGCGTACTGGCTCGGAACCGCCCAGGGCGGCATGAGTGGCATCACGCTTGCTCGCCCCCTCCAGCTCGAGGGCAAGCCGGTCACCAGGGTCGAGAACTACTGCACCACCGGCTCCGAGGCATTGCGAGCCGCCGCCTATGCAGTGGCCTGTGGCGCGTATGACGTCGCCATGGCTGTCGGAGTCGAAAAGGTGAAGGACTCGGGCTATCAAGGCCTGAACGCCATGAACCCACCCACCGACGGCACCCAGCGGACCTTGACGGCCGCCGCCATGTTCTCCATGGTCGCCCCCGCCTACGCCAAGAAGTACGGAGTGGACGAGGACACCATGGCTGACGTTCTCGCCGAGATCGCCATCAAGAACCACTACAACGGGGCGCGCAACCCACGCGCACAGTTCCGTCGTGAGGTCACCAAGGAGACGGTGATGAAGTCGCCGCGTGTGGCCGGCCAGCTCGGCGTCTTCGACTGCGCCGGCGTCGCCGACGGTGCGGCTGCGGCGATCGTCGTCCGAGCGGAAGATGCCTACAAGTACACCGACAAGCCGATTTTCATCAAGGCCCTCTCCTTCGCCGCTGGCTCGGGAGCCGGCCTCATTGATCCCGAGTACGACTACACCCACTTCCCCGAGTGTGAGATCGCCGCCAAGGACGCCTACGCCCAGGCTGGCGTGAGCGATCCACGCGCCGAGCTTGCTCTCGCTGAAGTGCATGACTGCTTCACACCCACAGAGCTTGTCTTGATGGAAGACCTCGGGTTCGCCGAGCGCGGGACGGCATGGCAGGAAGTCCTCGACGGAACCTTCAAGCTTGACGGCGCCCTCCCGATCAACCCCGATGGTGGCCTCAAGAGCTTCGGCCACCCGGTTGGCGCCTCAGGACTTCGCATGATCTTCGAGTGCTGGCTCCAACTCCGAGGCGAAGCCACTCCTGAGCGTCAGCTCACCACCTCAAAGAACAAAGCCCTTACGCACAACCTCGGCGGTTACCCCGGCGAGATGGTCTCGTTCGTCTCGATCTTGGGATCAGAGATCGACTGAATCTGCGATACCGCCCTCGGATGGCGGTCGCCCCGTCCTCGGTGAGGCGGTTCAGTCCAGGAGGCCGGCGAGGGCCTTGAAGCGAAGTCCGTGGGCATCGGCCACCGGCTCTGATGTGATGTGGCCGCCAGTGACGTTCACTCCCTCAGCCAGCGCTGGATCAGTGCGGACTGCGTTGTGCCAGCCATGGCTGGCTATCTCGAGGGCATAGGGCAGCGTGGCGTTGGCCAGCGCGTGCGTCGACGTGTGGGGGACGGCACCGGGCATGTTGGCCACGCAATAGAAGAGTGAGTCGTGCACCGCGAAGACTGGATCTGAGTGCGTGGTGGGCCGCGTCGACTCGAAACACCCGCCCTGGTCCACCGAGATGTCGACGAGGACCGAACCTCGCCGCATGGTGGCCACCATCTCGTCAGTCACCAGTTTTGGAGCACGAGCCCCCATGACAAGCACTGCGCCGATGACAATGTCGGCGCGAACAAGGGACTCTTCGATTGCCAGCTGTGTCGAGGCCACCGTCTCGACCACGCCGCGAAAGTGGTGGTCGACCGAACGAAGTCGTTCGAGGTTCCGATCAAAGATCGACACGTTTGCTTGCATGCCAACCGCCAAGGTTGCCGCGGCCAAGCCGGCCACGCCGGCTCCGAGGATGACAACATTCGCCGCAGTGACTCCGGGTACCCCGCAGACCAGGGTTCCCCGACCACCACCAGAGCGCATGAGGTGGTGTGCTCCCATCAGTGGCGCCATACGACCTGCCACTTCGCTCATCGGAGTGAGGAGCGGCAAGGAGCCGTCAGCGAGCCGTACCGTCTCGTAGGCGATCGCCGTGTTCCCCGCTGCGACGAGCGCATCGGTGCACGAGCGTGACGCGGCGAGATGGAGGTAGGTGAAGAGCACCTGTCCCGGCTTCGCTCCAAGACGGCCGAATTCAACCTCGATGGGTTCTTTGACCTTCAGGATCAGGTCGGCCTCGGCCCAGACGTCATCAGCCGTGCTGATGATCGAGGCGCCAGCGTCAACGAAGTCCTCATCACCAATCGATGAGCCCACGCCCGCTCCCGCTTGGACCACCACGGTGTGACCTCGAGAAACGAACTCCCGAACACCCGCCGGGGTCATAGCCACCCGATACTCGTCGTCTTTCACCTCACTGGGGATTCCGACAATCATGGTGACCAACTCCCTTCGTCGTCTTACTCGATTGATGCGTAGGCGATCGTCTTGGTCTTGAAGAAGTCGCCCTTAGTCGTGAACCGCGCCACGATCACGAGCGGGATGCCACCACCCAAGATCACGATGTCCGGGAGTGCCGTCTTCCAATCAGACTGAATGATCCAGCCCACGATGAACAGCAGGACGAGGCCTGACAGGAACGGCAGCAGCACGCCCGTGAAGAGGAACTTGACGCTCTTGAACGCCACCTTCCTGAATCCCCAGGCACACGACACACCCGTCATGCCGTAATAGAAGGCGACGAGGACGCCAATGTCCCCCACGAGTTTCGACATCAGCTCTCCGACCGAGGAGACCCCCGTGGAGAGCAGGATGCCCACGAGGGCAAGGCCCGCCAGCAGCAGCGTGCCCAAGGTCGGGGTCAGGTGCTTTTGATGCACCTTGCCGAACAATTTCGGGAAGACGTTGTCACGGGCCATCGAATAGGCGATTCGCGACGAAGGCAGCAGCGTCGTCTGTGTCGTCGCCACGGTCGAGGAGATGACAGCGAAAATCATCAGATAACCGGCCCAATTCCCAAAGAGTTGGGTGCTGAAGTAGAAGAGGATGTTCTGGTCTTGGCCCTCGATCTGGCCGCCGGGAATCAACATCTGAATGGCGACGAAGTTGATCACGAACACAATCAACAGCAGCCACATCGAGAGCACCGCAGCACGGCCCGGCGTGTGGGAGCGGTTCTTGGTCTCCTCATTGAGGTTCACCGCAGTGTCCCAGCCCCAGAAGAAGAACGCTCCGAGGGCAATGCCGCCAGCGATGGCCGTCACGCCGCCATCGTGAAAGACGGTCAACGGGTTGAGCCACCCAAACTGGAATCCTCGAGATCCGGGCGGATGAGTGACGGCAACCTTGATGATGCCGCCAATCGAGAACCCGATAACCACCACGTACTCAATGATCACCAGCACCCACTGGAAATCGACGGTCCACCGGATCCCGTAGATGCAGATGAACGTGATGAATGCCAGCCATGCCGCACCGAGAATCGCCGCCCACCACACGCTCGCTGCGGTACCGCCGCCGATCCAATGCACGGAGTTCAAGAATTGCAACGTGTAGGAACCCGCCAGGACCGGTGCAGAGACGCAGAAAATCACCGACGTGGCGACCTGGACCCAGCCGTTGAACCACCCGACATAGGGACTCATGATTTTCGAGAGCCACGAGTAGGACGCCCCGCAGTTGGGGTCCTTGCGATTCAGGTGGAAGTACGCGTTGGCGATGAAGAAAACGGGAATAAAGCTGAGGATGATGATCGAGGGTGATCGGAGCCCGACACCGGTGAGGAGAAAGACCGCCGAGACCGTGGCGGCCAGCGAGTAGGCCGGAGCGACCGACGAAACGGCGACGGCCGTGGCATCGAAGAGATTTAACTCATCAGCTCTGAGCTGGGACGCCTCTTGCGACACTGGCACTGGCGCCCCGAAAGGACCGATTACCTCATTGTGCGTCATCCCCCGTACCCCCTCCATCCCGGCCTCAGCCGATCGTGATCACGCCTCGATGTTGCTCATGACGTGCTTGATCCTTGTGTAATCCTCAAAACCGTACATCGACAGGTCCTTTCCATAGCCTGATGCCTTGAAACCACCGTGTGGCATTTCGGCAACGATCGGGATATGGGTGTTGATCCACACACACCCGAAGTCGAGATCCCGGGCGAACCGCATGGCGCGGCCGTGGTCCTTCGTCCAGACGCTCGAGGCCAATCCGTAGTTCACGCCATTGGCCGTGCGGAGCGCCTCGTCCTCGTCGTCGAAGCTCTGAACGGTGATCACCGGTCCGAAGATCTCGGTCTGGCTCATCTCGTCATCCTGGCGGAGTCCCGTCACGACAGAGGGGGCGAAGAGGTAGCCCCGCTCTCCGATTTGGGCGCCACCGACCACGGTTGACGCATGCGATGGCATACGTTCGAAGAACCCCTGGATTCGTGCCAGTTGGTTGGCATTGTTGACCGGACCGAGATCGGCGTCGGGAACATCGAGGCCCCCTGCAGTGGTGCTCCGGGCTTGTTCGGCCAACGCAGCGACGAAGTCATCGTGAATCGAGGCCGCCACGAGGACCCGTGTGGCCGCGGTGCAGTCCTGGCCAGCATTGAAGTAACCCGCTCCGGCAATTCCTTCGGCCGCCGCTGCAATATCGGCATCCTCAAACACAATGACCGGAGCCTTGCCACCGAGTTCAAGGTGTACTCGCTTGAGTGTCGAGGCCGCAGAGCGAGCGACCTCTGTCCCGGCCCGAACGGAGCCAGTGATCGACGCCATTGCTGGCGTCGGGTGCTCCACGAGGAATCGGCCGGTGTCATGGTCGCCAACGACCACGTTGAAGACTCCAGCAGGCAGGTACTCCGCCATGATCTCGGCCATCCGAACCGTTGACACTGGGGTGGTGTCGGAAGGCTTCAGCACCATCGTGTTCCCAGCGGCGATGGCCGGCGCCCATTTCCAGACCGCCATCATCATCGGGTAATTCCAGGGAGTGACGGCGGCGCAGACTCCGATCGGCTCCCGCCTGATCATCGAGGTGTGGCCTTCCATGTACTCGCCGGCCGAGCGACCTTCAAGATTCCGCGCCGCACCGGCGAAGAATCGGATCTGGTCTGCCATCGGTGGCAGCTCCTCGGACATCGTCAACGCCACAGGCTTGCCTGTGTTCTCACACTCCAGTGCGACGATCTCGTCACCGTGAGCCTCGAGGGCATCGGCGATCCTGAAAAGGGCGAGCGATCGTTCCGAAGGTGTCGTTCGCTTCCATGATCGGAACGCACCGGCTGCTGCAGCCACCGCCGCATCAACATCAGCCTGGTTCGACACTGGAACCTCGAGGTAGTCCTCGCCGGTCGAGGGATTGATCAACGCAGCCGTGGTGCTGCTCGTTGCCTCCACGCTTTGTCCATCGATGAAATTCTTCAGTCGTCCCATCTGGTCTCCCCCTGTCGTCGTCTCATGTCGCATGGACACAAAGAACAGCGTTCACGTTGATGGTTCACGTTCGCAGATTCCCAGTGGCCGTGCAACCCCTCATGACTCTTTTTCACTGCGACAAGATGATCAGTGACTGATTTCGATGGTTTGCTCCTCTATAATGAGGGGTAATAGGCGTAGCGAGCCCTCAGAACAAGGGAAGTTCAGCACGATGGCACGAGCAGCAAGGGCGACGAAAGTCACGCAACTCGAGTCCCTAGCCCCTGCAAAAGTCACCCTTGATGACGCCGATCGGCGCATCATTGAGGTCCTCCAAGCAGACGGCCGGCGAGCCTATGGTGCGATTGCCGAAGAGGTAGGCCTCTCCGAGGCTGCCGTCCGTCGGCGTGTTCAGCGGCTTCGAGACGCTGGCGCTCTCGAAATCGTTGCCATCACCGACCCGCTCCAACTGGGGTTCCATCGCGAGGCGATGCTCGGTGTTCGCGTGCAGGGTGATGTTCGCACGGTCGCCAACGAAATTGCCGCCATCGATGAGGCCATCTACGTGGTGCTCTGCGCTGGGAGCTTCGACATCATCGTCGAACTCATCGCCGTCGACGATGACCACCTTGTTCACATTCTCAATGACCAGATTCGTGCCGTACCAGGCGTCACAGAAGTCGAGACGTTCGTCTATCTCAAATTGGCGAAACAGACCTACACATGGGGGACCCGATGACCATCGACACCGAACTCAGCACTGATGGGGTAGCAGCGCACCACGACGAGCAGCATCTCCTCGCCGAAAAGGCCCGACGTCATCTCTGGATGGCGTTCAGCCGAATGGGGTCCTATACGGCAGACAACGAGATCCCCATCATGGTCAAGGGCGAAGGCGCCTACGTCTGGGACCAGCGGGGTAAGCGCTACCTCGACGGCATCTCGAGCCTCTTTACCTCGCAATTGGGTCACGGTCGGGTTGAACTCGCCGAGGCGGCGGCCGAACAGGCAAAAACTCTCGCCTATTTCCCTCTGTGGACCTATGCCCACCCCAAGGCCATCGAGCTTGCCGAGAAGGTTGCCTCATTGGCACCTGGTGATCTGAACCGGATCTTCTTCACCACCGGTGGCGGTGAAGCAGTTGAAAGCGCGTGGAAGCTTGCCCGCCAGTACCACCATCTCGGCGGCGAGCACGGCCGCTACAAGGTCATCAGCCGAGACATCGCTTACCACGGCACCACGATGGGCGCTCTTTCGATTACGTCGATCCCTGTGATGAGAACACCGTTCGAGCCCCTCATCCCCGGCGCCATCAAGGTGCCGAATACCAACTTCTACCGAGCCCCGGAGCACGGTGATGACATCGAGGCCTACTCACGCTGGGCCGCGGACGAGATCGAGCGAGCCATCCTCCGAGAGGGTCCAGAGACCGTCGCCGCCGTGTTCTTGGAGCCGGTCCAGAATGCTGGTGGCTGCTTCACGCCGCCGCCTGGTTACCTGCAGCGAGTCCGTGAAATCTGCACACGGCACGGAGTCCTGATGGTTCTCGACGAAACAATCTGCGCCTTCGGCCGCCTCGGCGAGTGGTTCGGCGCCATCGCCTACGACGTCACGCCCGACATCATCACGTGCGCCAAAGGCATGACGTCTGCCTATTCGCCTCTCGGCGCCATGATCGTGAGTGACGCCATCATGGAGCCCTTCTTGAGCGCCGACGAATCGTTCCTCCACGGATTCACGTTCGCCGGGCACCCCGTGAGTTCTGCGGTCGCGCTGCGAAACATCCAAATCATGGAGGACGAGGACATCCTCGGGAATGTGAACCGTCTGGCCCCGTACTTCCGAGCCGGCCTCGACAGCCTTTCTGACATTCCTATTGTCGGTGACGTACGAGGGAAGGGCTTCTTCTATGGCATCGAACTCGTGAAGGATCGCGACACCAAGGAGACCTTTAACGACGATGAATCCGAGAAACTACTCCGCGGCTATCTCACCGGTGCCTTGTTCTCAAAGGGCCTCATCTGTCGAGCCGACGATCGCGGTGACCCGGTAATCCAACTTGCTCCTCCCTTGATCTGCACGGAAGTGGAAATCGACTTCATTGTCGAGACCCTCCGTGAGGTTCTCGAAGGCGGCCTCAAGGTCGTCCGCTGACCCCGTGAGCACCGCGACCAACCATCGCCACCTCTCGCTCTGGTGGGACACGTTGCCCGAGGAGCCGCCATCTCGACCGCCTCTGAGTGGCGACCTCGACGTCGATGTGGCCATTGTCGGAGGTGGATTCACGGGCCTGTGGACTGCGCGATCCCTCCTTGAGCGAGATCCGTCCCTCCGCATCGCCATCCTCGAAGCAGAAGTCTGCGGGTTTGGCGCCTCCGGTCGGAATGGAGGGTGGGCCTCCGCCCTCTTTGCCACCAGCGACAGCCGGCTCGTCAAGGAGCACGGCCACGCCCAGACGTCAGCGATGCGTGCTGCCATGGTCGAGTCGATCAGCGAGATCCAAGCAGCCGCGTCGGACGATCGGATCAGCTGCGACTTCACGCGTGGAGGAACGCTGATCATGGCGCGGACTGAGGCACAGCGAGCTCGCTGCCTCGCCGAGGTGGCAGAGGCGGCCGAACTCAAGATTCCTGGTGGGGAGCTCGAGTGGATAGAGGCCGATGCAGCAAAGGAGCGCATTGGGGCCTCCGATGTGCTCGGCGCAACCTTTACCCCCCACTGCGCCGCCATCAATCCCGCCAAACTCGTCGTCGGCTTGAGCGCCAATGTCATTACCAGAGGTGCGACAATTTTCGAAGGGACAGAAGTCCTCGAGATTGTCCCCGGTGGCTCTGGCCGACGCCCCAAGGCCCGCACCGCTCGAGGCGTGGTCACCGCCGACGTGGTGGTGCGGGCCACCGAGGCGTGGACAAGTCAGTTCGAAGGTGCGAAGCGGTCAATCCTGCCCGTGTACTCCCTCATGATCGCCACCGAGCCTCTCTCGCCTGAGGTGCTCGGCTCCATCGGCATCAGAAACCGGGAGACCTTTGCCGACCACCGGCACATGGTCGTCTATGGCCAGCGGACCAACGATGCTCGGATCGCCTTCGGCGGGCGAGGTGCTCCCTATCACTTTGGTTCAACGATCGACGGTTCCTTTGATCGAGACGACCGAGTCTTCAGCGACCTCAAGCGAGCGCTCATCGAGATGTTCCCAGTGCTCAGCGACACGTCGATCACTCACTCATGGGGAGGCCCACTCGGCATTGC
>JBAXAR010000065.1:0-11215 GCA_037142475.1 Actinomycetes bacterium | reverse complement strand
GCGGAGATCTCGGCGCCGAAGCTGGGCGTCGAACCGCGACAATCGAGCTCGACCCACATCCCTCCGGCTGGCTTGTGGTGGAGACCTCCACGACCTTCACTGACGACGACGGACCACGGGGAATCGCCTTTGCGAGAGGTGCCGACGACCGACGCAGCATCATCTCGACGCGAGACCCTTCGCTGGTCGAATCCTTCAGCAACGTCGAGGCGATCGGGACGACCATCAGCGCCCCATGAGGAGACCCCGGCCCTCGGGTCACTAACGTCACCTACGGTGCCACGAACCCGACGATCCACGCCTGGCGCTCCGAGCGCCCCCGACGGGCCTTCTGTCGATCGCAGACTCATCGCCGACGTCGGTGCAGCACGCACCGCTCTGATCCTCAGCGTCGGCCTCGGTGTCCTGACCACCGCTTGTGTCCTCGCCCAGGCGATTCTCCTAGCCCACCTCCTCGGTTGGGCCATGGAACGTCGGGCAGACCCAGTGCCAACAGGCCTAATCATTGCCTTTGCCGTGGCGCTGGGGGCCCGCGCCATCATCGGAGGAGTCGGCGAAGCACTCATGGCACGATCAGCCACCTCGGTGACGACCACGCTCCGGCGATCAATCCTCGAGGCTGCTGTGAGCGGTGGGCCGGCATGGCTGGCTCCGCACAAGACGGGCGCTCTCGTGACCACCGTGACCCGAGGCTTGCGTTCGCTCGAGCCCTATTTCAGCCGCTACCTGCCTGCGGCCGTGGTGGCGGCACTCGCCCCTCCCGTGGCACTCATCGCTCTCCTCGTCACTGACCCAGCGTCGGCCCTCATTGCCTTGGGACTCGTCATCGTGGTCCCGTTCGCCATGATCAGGCTTGGGCGCCGGGCAGCGAGTGAATCAGACCGTCAGTGGCGGCGCCTGGCCTCGCTCTCAGGCCGCACGCTCGAATTACTCAGAGGATTGCCGACCCTCCGCTCCCTTGGGCGGGTCGATCGAGGCCGAGCTGAGTTGCAGGCTGCCGGGGAGGCTGTCGCTGAGAGCGTCGATGCCACCCTCACGACCGCTCTGGCTTCAGGGGCGGCCCTCGAGTTCATTGCCGGTGTGGGCGTCGGGCTGGTGGCGATGCTGGCTGGCCTTCGCCTCTTAAGCGGGTCGATGACCGTCGTACCGGCCCTCGCCGTCATCCTCATTACCCCCGAGGTCTTCCTCCCCCTGCGCCGCGCCGGTGCTGAGTTCCACGCCAGCACAGAGGGGCGCTCTGCCGCCACCGCTGCCTACGAACTGATCGACCACACCCCACCCCAGCCGACGGTCGAGCGGAGCGAAGGAATCCCATCGGTGTTTCCCATTGAGATGCGTACGGTTTCGGTGACGTTCCCTGGTGCAGGATCCCCGGCCCTGGCACCCATGGATCTCACCATCGCGGCCGGCGATCACCTCGTCCTCACGGGTGCTTCGGGATCCGGCAAGTCAACCCTGTTGCATCTGCTGTCAGGGTTCCTCGTCCCCACTGATGGCACGCTCAGCTTCGCGGGCCATGATTCATCCCTGCTTGAGATCTCCGAGCGGAGACGGGGAATCTCGCTTGTGCCACAGCGACCCCACGTCTTTGCCGCCACGCTCCGGGAGAATCTCCTCTTGGGCCGGATCTTCGACGACGATGCAGTCCTTGACGCCATCGAGATTGTGGGTCTGAGCCACTTCGCTGATCCGATGACCGGCGGTCTCGAGCGACCCCTGTCCGAGGCAGGTGCCTCAATGAGCGCCGGCGAGCGCCAGCGACTGGCCCTCGCTCGAGTACTGCTCGAGGACCGCCCACTTGTCCTGCTCGATGAGCCAACAGCGCACCTCGACGTTGAAACCATCGAAGGACTCAGGAAGCGCCTCGCACCGTGGCTCGCCCGCCGGACGGTCATCGAGGCGGGACATCGCGATGGGCTTCTTGGTCCCGCTGCAAACCTGGTGACGATTCCCGACGTAGCGGTGACCTCGTGAGCATGCGCCTCATCGCCCGATGGATGGCTCGGAGTTCTCCATCCTGGAGTGCCGTGGTCGGAGCGGTCGGTCTCTCGATGCTCGCTGCCGCAGCGTCAATCACCCTGCTCGGGGGATCTGGTCTGCTGGTAGGGAAGGCCGCTCAGGGGGGAGGACTGGCGTCTCTTGGCGGTCTCTTGGTGCTCATCGAGGTCGTCGCATTCCTTCGAGCCCCGCTGCGATTCAAGGAACGCCTCGTCGCCCACCGGGTTGCACTGGACTCCATGGTCACGTGGCGCTCGTGGCTCTTTGATGTCGTGGCGGCCAGGGTGCCGGGATCACTCAGCGGCCTGGCGAGCGGCGATCTCTTGGACCGATCAATCGAGGATATTGATGCGCTCCAGGACCTCTACGTCCGCCTAGCCCTTCCCGTCCTGAACACTGTGGTCACCGGCGCCATGGGCATCGCCATCATCTCTGTGTTCACACCCCACACCGGCCTTGCACTTGCTCTCGGCCTCATCGCTGGGTGCACGGTCACCCTGATGGTCGCCACAGCGGCCGCCGCAGCGACACGATCATCCGAGGGAGCCCGCAGCGACGTGGCCGTCAAGAGCACCGACTTGCTCCTAGGCATGACCGACCTCACCATGGCCGGCACCGCCTTGGGGGCCCTTGATGCCGTCGAGGCGGCGGAGCGAGTGCGCGCCCGCTCAAGCCGGCGCCTTGCCGACCTCCGGGCTGCCGGCACCGCAGCCGTCGCCTTGGTCTCCGGTGCGACCCTTCTCGCCGCACTGCTGATAGCCGCAGCTGCATGTCACCGCGGCGCGCTCACCCCTGCCGAGACTGCCGGGGCAGTTCTCGTGGTCGTCGCCAGCCTCGAACCGCTTCTCGGTCTGATGGCCGCCGCCATCCGGGCTCCCGAGGTCGCGCTCTCTGCCCAACGGCTCGAATCTCTGGAGGCTGCCCCCCTCGCCACCCACGAGCCGAGCAATCCTGCGCCGTGGCCAGACGGGCCCCAAGACCTGTTGATTCATGATCTCTGGGCTCCGGCCACACCAGGGGGCCCTGCGGTTATCCAAGGGCTCTCGCTCTCGATCCCCGTCGGTCATCGGGTCGCCATCTTGGGGGCCAGCGGGGCGGGGAAGTCAACCTTGTGTCGGGTGCTCCTGCGATTCCTCGATCCGACCTCTGGCGGCGTTTCAATCGGCGATTCAAGCCTCGAGTCAATGGCGGGCGACGAGGTCCGGCGTCATGTCACGCTGCTCGATCAACACCCGATGCTCTTCGGTGGCTCTCTTCGGGACGCGCTTCGGCTCGGTGCCCCTGATGCCACAGATGACGAACTTCTCGAAGTGCTCCGCCGATGCCAACTCACTGCGCTCACCGGTGTCGGCGTCAATGGCTCACCGCTCGATCTGATGATCGGGGAGGATGGAGCCACCCTCTCGGGAGGTCAACAGCGGCGGGTAGGCCTGGCACGAGCATTGCTTCGGCGCCCCGATGTTCTGCTTCTCGACGAGCCGACCGCCGGGCTCAGTGCGCTCCAAGGAAGCGAGATCCTTGCCACCTGCCTTGACGCTGCCCGGGAGTCCACCGTGATCCTGGTCACCCATGATGTCGATCACGCTGCTGGCTTTGACCAAATCCTCTGGCTCGAGGAGGGTCGTCTGACCCCATTATCCAAAGAGCGAATCGCACAGCTCCGCCGTTGACCTCGGAGCGGACCAGCTCCAAGCATCACCACTCCCCGGGCTGAGACACCCGCGGGCTCAGTGTTTCATGGGGTTGCGCGTCTCAAGGCGCCGGACCTAGTGTCCCCATTAATGGCAGGGGGGGCCATGCACTTCGGACTTCCGGCCGTGAGCTTTGGTTCCGGCCGGAAGTCCCGAGGTGACCGCGGCCTAACGAGATGACTCGTGGCGCGATCGAATCTCCACCAACGACGGGGCCGGATATTCTCCAAGCCCGGGCCGCCACCCAGCTTCCAGCTTTTGCTGGCCAAGTCCACCCTCGGCCCAGAAGTGACAGGTGTTGGTCAGCCACCCACCGCCCGCCACGGACGCTCCGAGCGCCGTCGGATCGGGGTGTCTGGAGGCTGAAGACGGAATTGCTTGGATAACGACTGGTCCAAGCGCTCGGGCCAAAAATTCAAGATGGCTACAGCCCTTGGCGCGCCCGAAACCCTCTTGGACCGCACGGGTATACCCACGCGCAATCGAGAGACCCTCGAGCGCTTGAAACGAGGGCGTGATCGTCGGGCACTCGGCGTGGGGGAATGACCGCATGGTGGCGATCGCCCTGGTAATCGTGAGGCTTGAGCGATCGACTTTGAGGCGAAGTTCCATGTCATGCACCCGGATCACGCGCTGGACTCCGTCGGCCCAAGGCCTCTCATCCTGAAGCGTCCCGACGACCTCGAACTGGTCGTCATCCTCGAAGACCTCAATTTCGATGCTCCGTCGGTGAACAGGATCCGGGGTCTCATCGTCTACTCGCCATGTCACGGGGTCACGCATCACACCAGCATGGCCGCGTTGTCAACTGGTTCACCAACCCGCCAGGCGACGGGTCACGCTTGTCATCCAGAGACGGGGACCTCATTGAAGCTGAGGAGCTGTGGGCCATGAGGGCCCATGGCGATTCTCGTGATCGAACCTGTCGAGAGTCGAAGCCGCCACGCCACGAGATCGTCGGCCCCAAGTGCCCACGCGATCATTGCCTTGATCGGCGAGACATGGCTGACCACCACGACATCAGCATCCGATGACCGGGCGCCATGGCCTGAGGTCGAGAAGAGCTCCTCCACGAGTGGCTCCACGCGCACTCGAAGATCCACAAGGCTTTCGCCACCGTCAGGACGGAACGATGCATCGGTCATCCACCGTCGCCACAGGGCCGGATCGACATCACTGAGGAGCGAGCCGTCGAGTGCGCCGTAGTCAAGCTCGATCGCTCGTTGCTCCACCACGGCCGGAACACCACATCCGAGAAGCGACGCGGTCTGGCGCGTCCTCGTCAATGGACTCGACCGCACCTCGCTCACGTCGCCGAGCATGTGTCCTGCGGCCTCAGCCTGCGATCGCCCCCGGTCCGTGAGCTCAGGGTCGAGCCGACCGACGAGGCGTCCTTCCGCGTTGAGCGCTGACTCTCCATGTCGTACCAGGATCAGCATGGTCAGTCTCCGAGCTGGTCGGGACGCAGCAGGATTCTGCCGCACTGCTCGCACGTCGCGATGGCCTCCGGGTCCAACCGACGAAGCGTGTCGATCTCCACGGTCGGAAGCTCAAGGTGACAGCCATCACAGCGTCCGTTGAGCAGTCGTGCCGCCCCTGCACCGTGCACAGAACGAGAGATCCTCTCGTAGCGGGCGAGGAGATCAGGGTCGAGCGTTCCTGCCACCTCGGAACGTTCCTTTGTCGAGTGCTCCACTTCGGCATCGAGGGATCCATCTTCATTGACGAGAGCCTCCTGCGTGGCGTCGCGCTCAGTGAGGACCGGCACAATGGCATCGGCGATCGTGGCCAGTGCAGCGTCGAGAGGTTCAATCACCTCCATGAGCTCGAGTTCGGTGTCCTCGAGCTCGCGCTGGCGGGCCACGAGATGTTTGCGCTCAGTGTCCATCGCTGCGAGATCCCGGCCCGCTCCAGTCGATTTCGCCAAGCGCTCCTCGATCTGGGCCGCCCTCGTGGCAACGTTGGCCACTTCAGCCTCAAGGCGGGCGAGGGCATCAGCCGAAGGCTGCCGCCGATCCTCGATGTCAGTGGTGCTCTGAGCGGCTTCAGAAAGGCGCTCTTCGATCGAGCGGAGAGCGACCCGGGCGGGGAGGCTGGCACGGCTCCTCTCGAGCCGCAGCAGCTCGCTGTCAAGCTCGGCAATGCGGGCGAGGGCATCAAAGGGTTGGCTCATCGTGGGCTCCTCGCGTGTTCGGTCATCTCCTCCACGATGGCACGCCACTCGGTCTCGTTGCGCCGCCAGACCCCCTCAAGGCGTCGGAGGGCTGGGCCAAGGGCTGGTTCGGCCTTCGCCGGTGCGTCAACGAAGGGGAGCCACAGCACGTCTTGGCTCTCCTCGGCAGGCGGGCTCGGAGCCACTGCAGGAGCCAGTAGTACATAACGAAGATCGAAATGAGTGTGGCCTCGGGGTCCCGGATGCACGTCAACGTGAAGAAGCATCGGACCACCCGGGGGGTGGACCGCAGTGAGTCCCGTCTCTTCGTGGGCCTCCCGCACTGCCGCGTCCGGGGCTCGCTCACCGAGATCGACGTGGCCGCCCGGTTGGACCCAGATGCCCAGCGTGCGATGGCGATGGAGGAGCACGCCGCCGGTGGAGATCATGAAGGCCGAAGCGGTCAGATGCGTCGGGTTGGAATGCTCGTCGAAGGGGTCTTCGAGATCAGGGGTCGTCTCGAGAATGGTGGCGATCGAGTTGGCTTCTCGATCATCGACCGGATCAAGATCCTGGATCTCGCTGAGGAGATCATTGAGTGACGACGAGATCATCGGAGATCCACGTACCTGCGAACTGATGGTGGAATCTCGACCAGACCATCGCCGACGATCCCATCGGGTGCCGGGATAGGCGCGCCGGCCTTCTGCACCAACGGAATCACGCCCGCCCACGCGTGACCAGCGACGTCCTCCTCATCGTCCTCAGGCGGTCCGGCACTTATCTTGGCCGAAGCGTCCTCGATATCGACCACCACGATCCCAGTCCGTCGGAGTTCGGACTCACTAGACGCTCGCACTTCACTCGATCGACCTGGAAGAAGTCCTTCGACAAGCGCGTCAAGGACGCTCCGTCGCTCTTCTTCATCGCTCACCATACGGGCTGACCCAAAGACCACCACCGAGCGATAGGCCACCGAGCTGTTGAAGGTCGAGCGGGCCACAATGAGTCCGTCGACGAGCGTCACGGTGACACAGACGCCGGGGCCCTCAACCATCGAGCGCAACAAATGACTCGACTGCGACCCGTGTAACACCAGTGTGTCGCCGATACGGACGTGGAGGCTCGGCAACACGAGGGGATGGCCATCGACAACAATGCCCACGTGACAAATGCTTGTGGCGTCGAGGATGCCATAGATCGTCTCTTTGTCATACGAGGCCAATTCTGGAAGCCGTCGGAGACGAACCCGATCCGACGGACTGCGCTGCTCGTCGCTCACGCCCCCTCCCCATCGCCCACAGCGGATCGGCTGGACGCAACCGCACGGTCGAACAGTGTCATGACTCGATGCTGCCACAGTGATGACGGACTCGAAGGCGTATCGTCAAGGCGTGACCGCCATGGTGAGCATTGCCTCGTACAACCTCCACGGCGGAATTGACGCGTGGGGTCGCCCGTTTGACGCTGTCGAGTCCGTCCGCGCACTCGGAGCCGACGTCATCATGCTTCAAGAGTGCTGGACCCCCGCAGGCCAGCCCGGGATCGCAGCGGAGATTGCCGCCGCTATCGGAGGAACCTCCCATCAGGTGGATCTCGCTTCAGGACGGCGAGCACTCCCCCATCCCAAAGCACCCGCTGCCTGGCAGCGCCGTCGATCCTTTGTTGACGGGGATCACTCGCTCTACCTCGACAGCGAGATGCCCATGCGGGCCTCGACGAGAGAATCCACTCGCTATGCCATGGCGGAACCGGGCGCATGGGGTCTCGCCATCGTCAGCAAGCTCCCGATTCGCTCAACCTCGGTGGTGCCACTCGGTCGCCTCCGGCGAGATCGGGCCACCAGGGCGATTTTGGTTGCCCACCTTGACCTCGATGGAACGCCGATGACCGCCGTGGCAGTCCACATGACGCATCTGACGTACGGATCACCCCGCCACTTTGCTCGGCTTCGCCGTGAGCTCCGGGGCCTCGGAGGCCCCACGTCGGCAACCGTTGTCGGTGGCGACATGAATCTCTGGGGTCCACTGGTGACAGCCCAACTCCCAGGTTGGCACCGTGCCGTGACGGGGCGAACGTGGCCCTCCTGGGGGCCTCACAGCCAACTCGATCATCTTCTGGTCGGACGAGGGTTCAGAGTGATCGGGTCCCGAGTCGGTGAGGACCAATCCAGCGACCACCTCCCGGTGATCGCTCGGCTGCAACTTCGCTAAAGGGGGCAGTCGAGTCCCCCTTTTCGGCGGCGAGGACCTACGATCAAGCCACCGTCTGCCGGACGAGCCGGCACGGGACTGGAGTCACGATGAGCACCTTGCCTTACGCCGATCGCTTCGGCATCAACCGGTCGTTGCCAGAGGTAGGGCTGGAACGGACTGACGTGCTGGCGCAGCTGAGTTACATGGCGGAGCAGGAGGATCCGACATGGGAGTCCGGGCGCTGCTCAGGAACCATGTACTGCGGCGACCATGACCACTACGAGTTCATGAACGAGGCCTTCGGTCGGTTCGCCCACGTCAACATCCTCCAGCGCGACATGTGCCCGAGTGCGACCAAGATGGAGGCCGAAGTCATCGCCATGACGATCGACCTCCTCGGTGGCTCCACCGTGACTGAGAGTGAGCCAGTCGGGATGCTGACGACGGGCGGCAGCGGCAGCATCGGCCATGCCATGCTCGCCTACCGCGAGCACGCTCGTGCCACGCGATCTGTCGATCGTCCGAACGTGATTAAGCCAGAGACCGCACACCCCGCGTTCGACAAGGCGTGTCATCTCTACGGGATCGAACTTCGGCACGTCGCTGTCGATCCAACGACCACGATGGCTGATCCCGAGGCCATGGCCGCCGCTGTCGATGCCAACACGGTGGCGTTGATCGGATCGGCGTGTAACTACGGCTATGGAACGGTCGACCCAATCGGCGCCCTCGGACAGATCGCTCTCGAAAAGGGCATCGGTCTCCATGTCGACGGCTGCCTCGGAGGATTCATCCTTCCCTTCGGGCGAGAGTTGGGGGAGCCAATCGAACCCTTCGACTTCTCGGTTCCTGGCGTCACGTCAATCTCGGCTGACACGCACAAGTACGGCTATGCCTTCAAGGGCACCTCAGTCGTGGCATTCCGAGACAAGGCGCTTCGAAATGCCCAGTACTTCTTCCTGACTGATTGGTCGGGGGGGAAGTATTGCTCCCCCGGTATTGAGGGAAGCCGTTCAGGAGGCCTCTTGGCCGCCACGTGGGCCTCGATGGTCAGCATTGGCCGAGAGGGGTACTTGGGCTACGCCAAGGCAATTTTCGACACCAGCAGGGCCATGCAGGCCTCGGTCCGCTCCCACCCTCAACTCCGGATGCTCGGCTCGCCTACCTTCCTGTTCTCCTTTACGTCCGATGAGTTCGACGTGTACCACGTCAACGATTTCCTTCGCACAAGGGGGTGGCGCCTCAATGGCCAGCAATATCCCAACGCTCTCCACATGGCGGTGACCCGGCCCCAGACCCAGCCCGGTGTGGCGGAAGCCTTCGGAGTCGACTTGGCCGATGCCGTGGCCTACGCCGTGGAGCACGCATCAGAACCCGCTCAGTCCTCAGCCGTCTACGGCGGTGTCGCAGGAGGAATGACCAATGAGGCTGACGAGTTCATCAAGATGATGATGTCGTCGATGATGGACGACCAGCAATCGATCCCATCGGGGCAGTGACACCGTCCCGCGACAGCCTCGCTCTCTGTGTCGATCTGGGCACCACGGGCCTCAAGGTCGGTTTGGTCACTCTTGATGGGAGGCTCCACTCTGTCCGCCACGCCACCGTTTCGACGGACTTCGACGGGGCCGGAGGCGCGACCCAAGACGCAGGAGCGTGGTGGGAGCAGATTTCGGCCTTCTGCCGCTCCCTCTGCGCTGAGGTTGACTCGGCACAGATCGCAGCGGTGGCGGTCACCGGGCAATATGCCTCAAGTATCCCGGTCGATGAAGCAGGAGAGCCCGTCGGAGCCTGTGTGCTGTGGATGGACACGAGGGGCGGACGACGGACCCGAGCGGCTGTGGGAGGACCGGTGGCGGGCCTGCGTCCGAGGGCTGCATTGGCATTCGTCCGCAAAACCGGTGGTGCGCCGTCGCCATCGGGAGCTGACGGAACAGGAAGCATGCTGCATCTGATCCACGATGAGCCTGAGATCATGAAGCGGACGCGCTGGATCCTCGAGCCTGTCGACTACCTCACGATGCGCTTTAGTGGGCAGCCGAGCGCCACCCACGCCTCGATGATCGGCTCCTGGCTGACCGACAATCGACGGCTCGACCACTTCGAGTACGACCCGGGCCTCTGCGCCCTTCTCGGCGTGGACAAGAGCCTCCTCGCCCCGCTGCTTGCCTTCGGATCGATTGCCGGGGCTGTGACCACCGAGGCGAACAGGGCCACAGGGATTCCAGAGGGCACCCCGGTCCTCGCCGGCTCTCCCGACCTCCACGCAGCAGCCCTCGGTTCAGGAACCACAGAGCTCGGGGGCCCAGGCCACCTGGCCCTCTCGACCACGTCGTGGGTTTCGGCCCCTATGGCCAAGAAAAAGACGGACATCCTCCACTCCATCGCCACGATGCCCGGACTCGACGATTCGAGTTATCTCATTGTGAACAACCACGAGGTCGGTGCGAAAGCGCTCGAATGGTACGCCGACGCGCTCGGGGTGGCCCGGCCTGTGGACTTCGATGCGCTCACCAATGAGGCAGCCTTGTCGCCAACCGGAAGTGGGTCGGTCATCTTCACCCCATGGCTCGCCGGAGAACGGTCACCCGCCGAGAGTCACCGCGCACGAGGGGGCTTCCATAACCTCTCCCTCGGAACCTCTCGTGCCGACATGGTCAGGGCCGTCCTCGAAGGTGTCGCCTACAACAGCAGGTGGCTCGCTGAGTACGTCGATCGATTCGCCTCGCGGAAACTTGCGCCGCTTCGTGTTGTCGGCGGTGGCGCCACGTCGACGCTGTGGTGCCAGATCCACGCCGACGTGATGCACCGCGAGATTGATCAGATTCGTGATCCGGTCGTCGCCCAGCTTCGAGGAATCGGGATTCTGGCGGGCCGCACTTTGGGTGTTGTCGCCAACGACGAGATTCCATCGCTCGCGCAAATCGCCGGCCGCTTCAACCCCGATCCGGCCGCGGTTGAAGTCTACGACCGTCTCTTCGCTGAGTTCCCTGGACTCTTCAAGGTGCAGCGGCCCATGTTTCAGCGACTCCAAGGACGCTGAGCACAGCCAGGCGATCAGGCCTGCACCCGAGCACCTGATTGCAGAGCAAATCTCTGTCTGCCCTCGATCTCGAGCCGGGCCCCGCTCTGGTCAAGCAGGGCTGTTCGAGGACCATCTCGTCAATCGAGTGGTGACC
>JBAXAR010000064.1:0-11289 GCA_037142475.1 Actinomycetes bacterium | reverse complement strand
GGAACGCAGGGCGCGAGTGGCAAGCACGTCATCCTCGTTGTAGGCCAGAAGGCGGGCTCTCGATTCATGGCCACCCGGGAGGCGGGCCTCCTCGTACCAACCGATCGATGCTTCGCCGCTCGGGTCATCATCTCGCCACGAGAACCCTGATCGGGCGGCCAAGACCTTCAGCCCGAGTGGTCCTTCGGTTACAAGTTGGTCTCGAGCGAGCTCATGAAGGTCGACCCATTCGTCGCTGGCGAAGAAGCGCTCCAAGGTTCTCGCCGAGGGGAGTCCATCGCCACCGAAGCTCACGGCGCGCCTCATCTGGCCTTCTTCAGCCGCTCTCCAGAAGCAGTAGGCCCTGAACCGATGCCCCTGTGCCCGGACCCGAGTGCGCAACTCGATGAGCCAGGTCCAGAAGTCGCCGAATATCAGGGCTTCGGCCTCGTCGTCGAGGTCATCAAAGGTTACGAAGGATCGATACCCGTCATCGACCCCCTCGAGGGGGACTCGGCTGGTGACCATGGCCCCCCAGAGGTAGGTGGCGCTTCCGTAACTCTCCATATCGACGTCGACTTCCACGTCACCGCGCCTGGCGTCGAGCTGCTCTGCGCTCACGCTCCGGAGAGTGCCACCCGCCACAGCGGCTCGAGCGCGCCTGACGAGGCGGCCGAGGTCGGATATCGAGGACGAAAGCTCCAGCGAGACCGAATCCCGATCCAGGACGTCGGCGGGTGTGGTGATACCAGCGGCTTCGAGTCGTCGCCGCACACCCATCCGAGCGCCAACGACCTCGCTGATCGGGGACTCTGGCTCAGCGGCCCGACAGAGTGTCAGAAGATCGGAGAGCGGAAGGGTGGTGTCGGCAAGGCGTTCTGCAAGGTCGGTGGCGCCGAGATCAAGGTTGGCGAGGTCTCGGCGGGTCTTGACGCCTGCCTCCCGCAATCGAGCCAGAGTGACGGTTGAGGACCAGTGCACGAGGCTGGCATCATCGGCCCCTTCGAGCTCGCGTCGACAGGTGGCCTCGAAGAGGCAGGACTCACACTCCTTGTGCCACCACGGATCGACCATTCGCTCGAGACTCGGATCGGCATTGCGTGCGATTGCGTGCTTGGCGACTGCGAGGCGATCGGCGAATCGCTGGTCGTAGTCCGCCAACACGCCGCCACCCGGCGTCCCGGCCTGGCCGCTGATCCACCAGAGTTCTCCCGAACCATCGATGATTCCGCCGAGGAGGCCATCGCTGCGGGCGGCGACGCCACGAGCGTCGAGCATTCGGTGATAGTGGGCCAGTTGGAGCGAATCGTTCAACCATGCGGCACCCCGCCTGAACCGCCGACCCGGGACTGTTGAGGATGCCGCGGGAAAGGGTGCCGCGAGCGGTGAGGATTCGAGTGAGCGCCCACCTGGGTTCGTGAGGAGGTGCAATTTGATCCCAACCGGCAGATACCCATCGTCGCAGAGGACGAGAAGATCTGGCCGCCCGCTGCGGTGGCCAATCCTGTCAGGAGCGAGCCAGCCTCGAGCGATCACCGGCACCTGACGCTCGATCGCGTCGGCAGTGGCGGCCTGTGAAGCCGCTCGCTCAGTGCTCCCGATTACCTCGATCGAGGATTCGAGCGAAGCCACGAGCTTGTCGATGACACCATGCTCGTGGGCGATGCCAGCATCAATCCGCCGCTGCTCGGCGTCGGATCTGCTCCGACGTTCTCCAACCTCGAGCGAATCGTCGAGGGAGTTCTGGAGGCGGACGGGACACCGTTGAGCGGCGTAGGCATCGAGGAGGAGTGCGCTCGAGGTCTCGCTGTAGTGCACTCCAACATCGTACGGACTCTTGAGGGGGTCCTCAGCCGCCACCCTGGCGGCTGATCTCAGCAGGACTGTGGGTCTCTCGCGCAGGAGACGTGTTCCGAACGCTCGCCCGGTTGTGATGGACCGGTGAGACGTAGCCGATGATTGAGTAGCCCCGGACGGTGTAGGTCGCAGGATCGATGAACCCGGGGTCAATCACGGCGTGAGCCCAATCACCGTTCACGACTGAGATGTGTGATCCCACCACTGCAGAAACGACCCCCACATGCTGGCCATAGCCGACTGACGCATCTCCCCAGATCACTGCATCACCCAGGTGGGGGTTATTGGTGGAGCCTGCCTTGAAGGTTCCATGGGCTTGGCCGAACTTGACGAAATTAAAGGCCCACGCAGTGAGGCCAGCGGTCTCTGCCCCCGCCCCGCCCCACACCCACGTGACGAAGTCCGAACACCATTCCTCATCGCTATAAGTCATGGTCCCCCCATCAGGGCCGGGGCCTGATGGACAGCCCGACGAGCCTCGCCCCAACAGTGCGCTGTAGGGGTTGCAGAAACTTGAGGAGGGGAGCGCAGTAATGCCAGCTCCGAATTGGTCCTGGCTGACAGCTCTGGCCACGATGGCGGCGGGAAGGGTTCCCCCCGTCGCCCACACGGTTTGGCCGTTGGGATGCACGAGTTCGATCACGCCGTCATCGGTCACGAGCAGGCGAGTGGCCGAGAGCCCATCGGTTCCAGACCACCACAATGGCGTCCCCGCCATGGTCGAGAGCACGAGATTGCCACCAGGCTGAAGATCGAGTCGGGCAGCGCCCTGACCTCCGGTCCCGGACTGCCAGCTGGGGCCAAATGGACCGATGACCACGAGGTTTCCATCTAACTGCGCCACGAGGCGGAAGACACCTGCCGGGGAACTGATTTGTTGGCCTGGCAGGAGGCGCTGCCCAGGCCTCAACTGGCTCTGCGTGATGCCTTCAGATCCACCGATGGTCCATACCAAGAAGCCGTCCCATCGATAGAGCCGGAGAATCCCCGTATTACTGAACGAGGCGAACGAGATCCCCTTCCCGCTGGTCCCCGAGGACCACGTCGTGAGGCCAGTGGACGTGCTGAGCACAAGGTTGCCGTCTTGCTGAAGCATGAGATGATCAGCCCCTGAACCTTTGGGTCCAATCCTGGTCAAGACCCCCGAACGATCGGAGATCTTGATGCGTCCGTTTGTGGCGATGTCGAGATGTGCGGCACCGTTGCCCGAGATCAATGACTTCCCGGCGATCAGGGTCTCACCCACGCAAAGCGTGCTCGCCGAACAACCCGTGAGGGTGCCCTGGCGCCAGATGGTGAGACCATTGAGTCCACGGACAATGGGCACACCGTCAGCATCGATCTGCAGGACGGCCCCGGGGTTGTTGTCGGTCGCCGAGGACCAAATCGGATTGTCGTTGGGAGTCCGGATCGTCAGATTGCCGTCTGGCTGCATCACCAGACGGGCTCCGGGCGATCCAGCGGTCCCTGACCACCAGACCGGTCGCCGTATGTCGTCGTAATTCACCAGATTGCCGTCGGTTTGCATCACCAGTTTGCTGATCCCGTCAGAAGAGACGATCGCTCGGCCGGGAGCGAGGGTTCCGCCAGGCAGAAGAGTGTCACTCGCCGGCGCAGGGCTGATCGCCGGTGCAAGGACTCCGGAGGAAGTGGACTGGTTTGCGGTCGCGGGGGAGGCGCTGGCGAGTACGAACGCGGTGGAACCGAGAGCGGCGGTCAGCCGCCGAACCCTGGTCCTCGCCGGCATAGTCCTCACTCGATGCTCCTCAGAAGTTCGTGATCGGCTGGACCGATGCGAACATCAACGGCGCCGCATCGAAGGCTAGATCCTCCCCTGATGCTCGGATCCGCTGCCCTCAACCTCACGGTGCAATCGTACGAGAGTGACACTGCTCAGCGGTGTCGGGTCAGATCGGGCAGCCCTGAGGGTCCTGATGGGCTGCCGGTTGTGTGGTGGCGGTGAGTCGACCTGTAGGCGGGGTTCTGTCCACCCCCTGGGAATATGGGGGTTGAGTGGCCATCCATCTACGCGGCCTACCTGGGGATTGCTCGGTTTCCCGAGCGGACGAGCC
This sequence comes from Actinomycetes bacterium, assembly GCA_037142475.1. Classification (GTDB taxonomy): domain Bacteria; phylum Actinomycetota; class Acidimicrobiia; order Acidimicrobiales; family RAAP-2; genus CAIUMH01. Next base: position 7,381 of record JBAXAR010000064.1, on the reverse strand, counting down.
GCCCAAATCCCACGTTTGGCCTTGCTCCGGGTGGGGTTTACCTAGCCGATCGAGTCGCCCCGATCGCTGGTGCGCTCTTACCGCACCGTTTCACCCTTGCCTGTGCAGGTTGCCCTGCCATCGGCGGTCTTTTCTCTGTGGCACTTTCCTGCGGGTCACCCCGACTCACGTTTCGCGAGCACCCTGCCCTACGGAGCCCCGACCTTCCTCGACAACAGGCGAACCTGTTGCCGCGACCACTCAGTCGACTCACCGCCGCCGCCATTCTCGCACTTCTGAGGGACGGTCGCCGACCGCTCCCCACCGGTGTCTCCACTCGCTACCCTCATGTGCATGGTCGACGACGTCGCAGGTGAGCAAGTGGGCCCTGATGTCTGTTCGATCGCTGAGCTCTACGACGACATCGCTCGGACTCTCAAGAGAGCCTTTCCTACCTCGATCCCCGTGTGGGTCCGCGGCGAGGTCCAGAAGGTCTATGAGTCGTCGGGCCATGCCTACATCGACCTCGTCGACGCCGACTCCGCAGGCGACAAGGCGGCCCCGGTGCTCAAGGTCAAGGCATGGCGGTCGATGTGGGGAGCCACCAAGGCGGATCTCGCCGCCAATGGGATCTTCCTGAAGGCGGGGATGACCGTGGTGCTCCGAGGAAGAATCGACTTCTACAAGGCTCGGGCCGAAGTGAATTTCATCCTCGACGAGATCGACGTGACGGCGTTACTCGGTCGGCTGGCCAAGGAGAGGGCTGCGCTCATCGAGAGTCTTCGGGTCTCAGGGCTTCTTGACGCACAAAGGGGACGAGTGATGCCCGTCGTTCCGCTTCGGGTAGGCCTCGTGGGGAGTCCCGGGACCGAGGGGTTCAATGACTTTCTGGGCCAACTTGAGCGATCCGGGTTTGGGTTCGCCGTCACCGTGGTGCGGGCGACTGTTCAGGGCCCGGCCGCTCCGGCAGAAGTGGGCCTCGGGATTCGCACGCTGGCCGATGAGGCCGTCGATTTGATTTGTGTGGTTCGCGGCGGTGGCTCGAAGGGAGACCTGGCGGCGTTCGACGCCGCCGAGATCGCCCATGCAATCGCAACCTGCGAGGTGCCGGTGTGGACTGGGATCGGCCACACCGGCGACGAATCGGTCGCCGATCTGGTGGCTCACACCAGGCACATCACTCCCACGGCATGTGGCCAGGCGGTGGTGACCGTCGTCACCGGATACTGGATGGCAGTGGTGGCTCACGCGTCGAGGATCGGGTCGCGGTCGTTGGGCGTGATCGAGGAGTCCCTTCGCCAGAACGACCGAACGCGCGAGGGCCTCGCGGCCAAGGCTCGGCATTCCGTTGATCGCCATCGCCGCGAGGTGGCGGGGTGCCGGCAGCGTCTCGTCGCGCTCCAGGAGATCGCAGTAGTGAGGGCTCGCGATGATCTCGAGTCACGATCACTGCGGCTGACCCCAATGGCGGGTGCTCATCTGGAGCGAGCCGCCACAGCGCTGGCCGGACGTCGGCAACTCCTCGCCGCCTACGACCCCGCCCGCCTCCTTGAGCGGGGCTGGTCGTTGACGACCGATGCGGATGGTCGTGTGCTCCGCTCCATTGACCAGGTGCCGGTGGGTGCAATGATCACGACACGGCTGGCGGACGGCACGATCACCTCGACAGTGGACGCTCAGGATGCATCGACAACGGCCAAGAAGGGAACGTGATGGCAAAATCAGGACCAAAGGATCTCGAGGCGCTCACCTACGGCGAGGCTTCGGCAGAGCTTGACGCCATCGTGGGCTACTTCGAGCGGCCCGACGTCGACATCGACGAGTTGGTGGTCAAGCTTGAGCGAGCAGCATCCTTGATCGACGAACTCGATCGCCGTCTCGTGGCCACCAAGATGCAGGTCGATGAACTTGCCCCCCGCTTGGCGAGGATCAGCGCCGACGACGACGTCGACGTGGTTGATCCAGAGACGGGAGAGATCCTTGATGCCTGATTCTGATTCGTCACGGCTCTACTTCCGCCAGCTCTTGGCTGGCAGGGACTTCGCTACCGACGACATGATCGCCCGGCAGATGGTGAACTTCGCCTATCTCATCGGTGATCGCGAGACGGGCGAGGCACTGCTTATCGACCCCGCGTACTCGACGTCTGATCTCCTTGACATCCTCGCCGCCGATGACATGCGCCCTGTTGGCGTCCTCGCCACCCACTACCACGCTGATCACGTCGGTGGGGATTTGATGGGCCACTCGATTGAAGGCATCAGCGCACTCTTGGAGCAGGTCGATGTCCCGGTCCATCTCCAGGCTGCAGAGATCCCATGGGTGCAGCGCACCACTGGTGTCACTGACGCACTGGTCGCTCACGAGTCGGGAGACGTCCTGAGGGTCGGCGCCGTCGAGGTCACCTTGGTTCACACCCCAGGACATACGCCGGGAAGCCAGTGCTTTTTCGTCGAGGGTTGCTTGGTGTCGGGTGACACCCTCTTTCTCGAGGGGTGTGGTCGAACCGATCTCCCGGGCTCCGATCCTGCAGAGATGTACGAGACACTGACCCAGCGGCTCTCGAGTATCCCGGACAAGACGATTCTCTACCCCGGCCACCTTTATTCGGCGGCACGAAGCCAGTCGATGGGGGAGACCAGGGCGGATAACTGGGTCTTGGCGCCCCGAAGTCCTCAGGAGTGGCTCTCGCTCTTTGGGTGATCAAGGCCGGGCGATGAGCAAGCCATTTACGGAGAGACCGTGCCGGTAGATCGGCGGGTCAGACGAGAGGAGTAGCTGTGGGCGAGGCATTGGATATTCAGGGATCGGTCACGATCGTCGGGGCGTCATTGGCAGGATTGCGGTGTGCAGAGACGCTTCGTCACGAGGGCTTCCTCGGCTCCATCACGATGGTCGGTGATGAGCCGCATCACCCCTACGACCGCCCTCCGCTCTCAAAGCAGCTCCTCGCGGGGACCTGGGAGCCAGATCGGATCACCCTGGCTGATGCGACAAAGATCGAAGCACTCGGGATCACTCCGCGCTTCGGCATTCGGGCGACCGGTTTGGACATCGAGGCCCGCCGGGTCGCGCTTGAGGATGGATCTCGTCTTGATGGCGATGCGGTGGTCATTGCGACAGGGGCCTCGCTTCGCCGCCTCCCAGGCACCGAGACGATGCCCGGCGTGTTCGGCCTCCGAACCCTCGACGACGCTATCGACCTGCGTCAGGCGCTCGTGGCACTCGCGCCGGAGAGTCGGGTCGTCCTCGTGGGTGCAGGATTTATCGGCCAGGAGGTGGCCACGGTGGCTGCCAACGCCGGCCACCGAGTGACACTTCTTGAGGGCCTCGATATCCCGCTCAGCCCGATAGTGGGCGACGAGGTGGCTGGGCTTTTGAGCGGGCTCCATCGCTCCTCAGGGGCGACGGTGGTCACCGGCGTTCGAGTGACCGGTATTGAGCCTCCCCGAGATGGGGCGGGTGCAGGCTGGATCACCATGGAGGGTCGGGAGCCTCTTCCCGCTGATCTGATCTGTATCGGCATCGGCGTACTCCCGGCCACTGAATGGCTGAAGGGGTCGGGATTGACCATCGACAATGGGGTCGTTGTTGATGAGCACCTTTTCGCTGCTCCGGGAATCGTCGCCGCTGGCGATGTCGCGCGGTTTCACTGGCTCGGAGGGGGCCATGACGAAGTGGTCCGCATCGAGCACTGGCAGATGGCAGTTGACCACGGGATTCAGGCCGCCAAGGCACTTCTCGCCGGTCCCGCCGATGCACCGGTCTTCGAGGCAGTGCCCTACTTCTGGAGCGATCAGTGGGGCAAGAAGATCCAAGTCCTGGGACACCCCACAGCCACCGATGAGGTTGTCGTGGCTATGGCGCCTGATGAGGAGGGGCGGTTCCTCGCCCTCTTCCACCGAGGAGGATTCTTCACCGGGGTCCTCGGAGTCTCGAAGCCGCGCCAACTTATGGCGTATCGGACCATGCTTGGCCTGGGAGCAACTATCGATGATGCGGTGGCGGTCGAGCACTAGGACGGCTCGTCCTTAAGATCTGAGCCAAGAGCCACCATGGCGAGGAATCCTCTATAGGTTGATCAAGCCCCGTCGAGTGACGTCACTTTGACCGCGGCATCCTCAATGCAGTGACGATCAGGCCATGAGGGTCAGTGGTCCAGGCTCTATAGCGATTTGTCTTCGTTCGATGCACCTTTCTTTAAAGAATGGTGTCATCACAATGACCCTTAGATAGCATCGTGAAATCATGAAATTTGGCCTAAATGAGTCGACCTGCGCTTCGCTATGACCTTGGGGAAGCGCGACACGGTTCTCGAACCCGGATCTGGCAACCCTTCGCCGTCGTTAGGTGAGCTGAGCAATTCTCCATGGACCAAGAATCGAGGGTCCCTGATTCGATCCCGGGGCGACCTCATCGCCGTAGCGATCATGTTTCTCGTCATCACGATCTTGAGCTGGATGTTCTCGATGGATCTTCGTCATCTTGGGTTGACGATCGCGGGGGATGAGCCGTCCTACCTCGTCTCCGGGTTGGCAATCGGCAAGTTCCACACGCTTGATGTGACAAGTGCGTATGCCTTTGCGGTCCATCATCACCTCTTCACGACGTGGACCACGCCCCCGATCGAGCCATTGTGGCCATCGCACGGCCAGAAGTTCCCTATCCACAACCTTGGTCTTCCCCTCTTGCTTACCGTTCCAGCGAGATTCGCCAACTTCACCGTCGCCGAGCTTGGGCTCTCAGTCATCGTGGGAGCGCTGACCACGTGGATCGTGGTGTTGGCGACTGGTTTCAGCACTGCGAGGAGTCCGAGGCGATTTTTGGTCGCTGGAGTCTTCTTGCTGCCCTCATTCTTGGTTGCCTCCACACAGTTCTATCCAGACCTGCCGAGCGGCTTGTTGTTCGCGGTCACCGTCTTGCTGATGGCTCAGATGGAAACCACGGCGAAGATGACCATCTCGAGCGCCGCCGCCTCCTCGGTGATCATCGGCCTGCTCCCGTGGCTGCACACTCAGAACCTTGTGCTCGCTCTGTTGTTGTTGTCCGGCATTGCGGCGATCACCTGGCACCTGCGGCCCCCCCCGAAGGTGCTGGTTGCATTGATGGCGCCAATGGCGGTGCTCTGGCTCCTCTTCGTCGCCTACAACCTCTACATCTTCTCGCACCCCCTCGGTCCGCCTAACGACACCGTGTCCTTTGGTCTCTTAAGCGCGACGAGGATTGTGGCGCTCTTGATCGATAGGCAGCGTGGCTTGATCTCCCAGTTCCCCTTCTTGGTTCTCGGCCTCACCTCTGTGTGGCTTGGCCGCCGCCGATTTCCCGTGACCGCCCTTGTCTCCATCGCTGCGATCGTCGGTTTGACCTGCCTCAGTGGTTCATTCGCGTGGAGCTTTGGAGGCACCTCGCTCGTCGGTCGGTTCAATTGGGCGCTGCTCCCGCTTCTCGGGGCGTTCGCAGCCGTCTATCTCCTCATGCTCTCGCAGAGGAGTCGCCTAGGAACTGGATTTCTGGTCCTGGCAATGATCTGTCTCTACGCCGTTCAAGCGTTCTTGCTGTTCCACGGGGACCACGTCTTCTTTGACTTCGCTTCGCTCGGACCGGGTCCACTCCGGAGTGGGTGGTGGGGGTCCGCCATCGATGGACTGCTTCCCAGCTTCAATGGTCTCGAAGCATCATGGGGAGCTGGAGCGGTCTGGCTTCGAGTAGCCCTCGTCGTGAGCGTTGGCTCGTTTGCACTGTGGCTCCTGTGCCAACCGTTTCGCGACCGAACGCAGCGGTCCATCGGTCAAGGTCTTGTGCTCGGCATTATCAGTGGCGCTCTTGGGGTTGCCACGATCGTAAGCGGTCCGCAGCTCATGGCGCCGATCACGCTCAAAGCCTCGCACCTCTCGTCGGTGACGGGTGACAAGGTGCACGGAGCGCGAGTGGTGATCGGAAACCATCCGGGGGCGCTGGCCTTCGGTCCCGGATGGTCATTTAATCCCGGCCATTACGAGATCCAGATCCACTACATGGCCCGTGATCCAAACCCCCACGCAGCTCCGTTCGATGTCGTGCAACAAGGCCGCTCGCCAAGAGGATCCGTCGTGACGCTGGGCCGAGGATTCCTCCCAACGGGAACCCACTCGCCGTGGAATATCTCCGTGATCGCCCCCACGAGCACGCCGATGTTCGTCCGTATATTTTGGACAGGTTCCGGCTCGCTGACTGTCGATGACATCACGATTTGGCAGGTCAAATCCTGAACCTTCTCGGTGTCGGTCACCACCCACAATTATGGTCCTCTTCACCATCAATATTGGGAGGAAAAGTGGGATACACGTCAGGAAGACCGTACGTAAATGTGCTTGACTTTGGGGCGAAAGGTGATGGCACGCAGGATGATGCTCCGCACATTCACGCAGAGATCAACAAGGCGTATGGGATTAGGGAATCCGGAGCGGAGAATGCCGTCACCGTCCTGATTCCCGATCACGCCCCGCCGAGTGGCGTCACTTGGACTGCGGCATCCTTAACGTAGTCACGACCATGCCATGAGGGTCTGCGGGCCAGGCTTACAGTCGATCATCACTCGGAGAGATAACGACGCTCCGCTGCGATCCATCCGACGTGCCACTCGACACCCGCTACCTCTCGTTAGACCAACACGCGCACGTGTCCGCTCCGGGTGTGACGGACAGATGGGGGGCCGCAAGGGTCGCAGCTAGAACTCGACTCCGGAAAGCTCGGGAATGGTCTTCTCTGACCGTGAGCGAGCTTCAAGGAATCGTTGGCGATCAGCGGAGCGACGGGTGTCATCACTCGATGGTTCCACGATGGCTTGAGGCGTCCAGGCAGCGGCCACGTCGTCCTCTCCGGACCACATACCAACTGCCATGCCGGCGAGGTAGCCAGCGCCGAGTGTCGTGGCCTCAAGAACCGGCGAGATCTCGACGGGCCGTCCCAGTGCGTCTGCGAGGGCGGATACGAAGATCGAGTTCGCACTCATGCCACCATCAATCCGAACCGAGTCGATCGAGATCCCAGCATCGGTCTCGGCCGCCTCGACGAGGTCGCGACCTCGCTGAGCGATGCCCTCAAGGACCGCCCGAGTGATTTCAGGGCGCCCCGTACCTCGAGTGATGCCAAGCAGCAAGCCTCGAGCACCGAAGTCCCATGTCGGCGTTCCGAGTCCGAGGAGCGCTGGAACGAAGACCACGCCGCCGGTGGTCTCGCATTGAGCGGCAAGGTCTGCCGACTCACCGGCGGTGGCGAGGATGCCGAGATCGTCTCGTAGCCACTCAATGCACGACCCAGCCGACAGCATGATTGCCTCGATGCCCCATGTGGGCACACCGCTGCGCTGCCAAGCGATAATCGGGAACGTCCCCTCAGGTCCACGCTGGGCGCTGTTCGGAGC
>JBAXAR010000063.1:0-11328 GCA_037142475.1 Actinomycetes bacterium | reverse complement strand
CCTCACCGTCCGGATGACGGCGTGCTGCCACGCCCGCTCTCCAGCTGCCAACGAGCGCCTTGTTGCCTCGGGTGTGCCGTCCGGCAGTACACGGCGAGGGTATTGAAGGAAGATCACGCCCCTCACACCGGTATCTCTGGCTGTGGTGACCAGAGCGTGTAATCGTTTTTCGTACGCTGCCGGTGAGCGGAGAGCTTCGGCGTTGTCCCAGGCCCAAGTTCCGATAAGCAACTGACTGCCTGATGAGCGGATGGAAGCGGCGAGAGTTGCTCGCCATCCGGGATCCGTTGAGGTCCCCCACCCGGGAAAGCTCAAGTTCGTGACTGAGGCAACCCCGGTCGCTTGAAGACCGGCGGCGAGACCAGGGGCGGCGACGTAGATCATCGAGTCGCCGAAGAGTCCGACACGAATCCTGTGGATGGGGGAAGGGTCGAGCCCGCCAAGATTGATTGGCCGTTGTCCTGCCAGCCCGCCTATTCCCTTGACTGCCGAAAGATCCAAGTGGCCCGCATCATTTCCATTCTGCGGGGCAACGATGGTCGGCTCACTGGCAACAACGAGGAGGCCGACCACCATGACAAGCGAGAGCGGATAGCCAATGAGCTTGACCCGCCGCGACAGGGTGCCGCGACGCACCGGCATTTCGATCAGGAAGTAGCTGGCGGTGGCGAAGAAACCAAGAAGGCCGAGGCGCACCAGCGCCAGAGAGGCCCCATGGAGCCCGGTCGTTGCCGGGTTCATAAAGACGATGATCGGCCAGTGCCAGAGGTAGATCCCGTAACTCGCAGCGCCCACCACGACGAGCCAGCGGAGTGACAGCGCACGGGCGAAGAGGCCATGGGGGGCGAACACCGCTGCGATGATGGCGATGATGGCGAGGATCGCGCAGGCGACGAACCCCCCTCGATACATGAAGTTCCGAGGGAGGTCGAGGTGGTTCCCCCCGATTACCCAGAAGACCAGCAGGAGCGCGAACGCAGCGGGCCCTGCAATTTTCAACCGCCTGAGGGCGGTGACGCTGGGAGTCCATCGAGTGGTGAGAAATGCACCCGCTGCACCGATTAAGAGGTCGAATGCTCGGGTGTCGGTCCCGTAATAGACCCGGCTTGGATCAGTCAATGGGTGGAAGAGAATTGCCATTTCCACTGCGGAGACTGTGGCTCCCACGAGAGCAACGGCTGCCCCGATCTTCCTCCATGAGCCCCGCCGCGCTCGCAGGAGACCGATCAATGCGAGGGGCCAGAGCAGGTAGAACTGCTCCTCGATCGCCAGGCTCCACGTATGGAGCAACGGTGATGGGGTTGAGAACTGCGTGAAATAGCTCTGGGCGGTGGCGATGAGATGCCAGTTCGCGACGTAGAGGAGGGTGGCGACTCCATCGCTACGGAGTTGGGCAAGGTCGAGCGCTCCGACGGTCTGGTTGCCGGCTCGGCCCGCGATCACGACGTAGACCGTGATCACCACCATGAGGGCGAACAACGCCGGAAGCAGGCGACGAGCTCGCCTCACCCAGAACGATCCGAGAGAGATCGTTGACGTTGACGAACGCTCCTTGATCAGGAGCGTCGTGATGAGGAAGCCCGAGAGGACGAAGAAAAGGTCGACGCCGAGGAATCCACCCTGGATTCCGGGGATGCCGAGGTGATAGAACACCACCCCAGCAACCGCAAATGCTCTGAGCCCATCGAGACCGGCAAGCCGATCATCGGGTGGTGGCGCCGTCATATTTGGGCTTCCGGATGAGTCCAAGGGGCGATCCTCAGAGGTCATGAGTTCTCCGCAGCCATGTTCTGCGAGATCAATGGTGGTGATGTCGCAAGAGAAATGTCCAGACCACCTTTGCCGCGGGCTTTCGAGCGGAATGTACCACCCACCTGCTGATTATGGAGATCCCTCATGATTCGAGAAGGACTGCGAAACATCGACGATCACCGGATCTATTCGAAGGTCGCGATGAGCAAGTCCAGAGCATGTCAAGGGTGTCGAATCGAGTCACAGAGGTTGTCGTTCGAGGCGGGATAATCAGAGAGGGAGGCCCCAGAGCGCCATCCAGCGGCTCAGGTCCGACTCGAAGGGCAGGTCAGCCCCGATTGTCGCCTTGAGGCGCAGTTCATTCTCGTTGTCTCGGCGATCATGGCTCGTTGGGCAGAAGGGGTAGAAGGTCCCTCGCTTGAAGAGATACACCAAATAGGCCGCCTGTGCCGAGGCGTCGGCCCCGGGGGCTGGTGCGAGCCCAAAGACGGTGCAGAGAAGCTGGGCCCCCCAGCCTGCTTCGACCAGGAGGGTGTTGATCTGATGCGCCTGGGTGACGAGGTCATCGAATCCATCGCCCGCGATGATCAGCCAACGGAACCCAAGATCGTCTTCGACAGATCGGAGGGTAGGGGTAGTGGGGTCCTGATCGTCGAGGTCGAGCAACTTCGTGAGCTCGGCCTGCACGTCGGATGGTGCCTGTCCTGCCGGAGGCTTCCAGCAGACTCCAGCGGTCCCGGTGCTCACGAGACCCGCTTGTATCTGGAGGGTCACCGCAGCCGAAGGCAGGGCAAAGAGGGAATCAAGCTTCGGAGGGACGGCCTTGGTCCGGCCCAGAATCGTGTCGAGCAGACCCATGGGGTGACTCAGGATGCCTGGCCGAGCTGCCGCTCAAGTTGGTCGAGTTGCTCGAGACGCTTCTCGAGGCTCGGGTGCGTTGAAAAGAGCCCGGCGAGCGAACCGCCCCCCTCTTTCCCACTGATGGCGGGCGTGAAGAAGAAGGCGTTGTAGGCCTCGGAGCGACGAAGATCCCGTTGAGGGATCCGTCCTATGTCACCGGTGATCTTGACGAGGGCCGAGGCCAAAACCGACGGTCGTCCGATGAGGATCGCTCCGGAGCGGTCAGCAGCGAGCTCTCGGTAGCGAGAGAGTGCCATGGTCAACATGAAGCTGATGGCGTAGACGACGATTGACACCAGCATGATGATCAATTCGACGGCGACGCCACCCTGGTTGTTCTCATTGTCGCCGCCCGAGAAGATGGTGCTCCACATCGCCACCCTCGTGAGCACACCTGCGAGCATCCCGACTGATGCCGCAATGGTCATGACGGCGACGTCCCGGTGAGCGACATGGGAGAGCTCGTGAGCGAGGACCGCTTCGAGCTCGGCGTCATCGAGGCGGTTCATGATGCCTCTGGTGGCACACACCACTGCGGCCTTCGGGCTCCGCCCCGTGGCGAACGCATTCGGCATGTCGACGTCGGCGATCGCCACCCTGGGCTTGGGCATGTCAGCGAGAGCGCAGAGTCGGTCGACCATGGCGTGGAGCTTCGGCTCCTCTTCTGGAGTCACGATGTGACCACCCATGCCGAACAGAGCAAGTCGGTCTGAGAACCAGTACTGACCAAAGATCATGGCCAGTTCTATGATGACGATGAAGCTCAGTGAGAGCCCCACAGCAAACATGACAGCACCGAGGACTCCCCACAAGGCCACCAAGAGGAGGCCAGTGACGAACATCCGAGCGTTGAGGCCGTGGTCGGACTCGATGTTCTTGGCGTAGGCCATCAGGCCTTGCCCTCCTGATCCTCGGAGGCCTCCAGTTCGGCGGGTGGACCTGAGACCTGAGACTTCAAGGCAGCGAGTTCCTGATCGACCGTTGAGACGCTTGCAACCTTGTCAAGCTGTGCCTGGATATCGTCAACCGGCCGGGACAAATCGGTAAGGGCCCCGGACGCAAGAAGCTCGTCCATGGCTCCCGCTCGAGCCTGCATCTGGGCGATCTTGTCCTGAGCTCGAGTCATTGCCTGGCCGGCATCACCCATCGAATCGGAGATTCCCGAGACGGCCTCACTGACCTTGGTCTCGGCCTCAGCAGCGGTGTAACTGGCCTTAATGGTTTCCTTCTGAGTACGGAACTGCTCAACTCTGGACTGGAGGGTCTGCGACGTCTCGATCAGCTTGGTCTCTTGTTCTTGGACCTGAGCGTGTTGGGCCTCAAGATCCTTGAGCTGTTCTCCGAGGGCCGCCCGCCTCGTCAGCGCCTCGCGAGCAAGGTCCTCATTGCCCTGCTCGAGGGCAGCTTTTGCCTGGCCTTGGAGCTTGTCGGCTTGCTTCTGAAGTTCAGTGGCCTGGAGCTCGATCCGCTTCCTCGAGGTGGCCACATCGGCGACGGCACGCTTGACCTTGGTGAGGCTATCGAGTTGCTTCTCGTACGACAGATCCAGGGTTTCGCGTGGATCTTCGACCTTGTCGAGTGCCTTGTTCGCCTTCGCCTGGAAGATCGATGTCATCCTTTGAAACACACCAGCCACGTTGTTCTCCAATCGAGATGATCCCTTGCTCATTAACCCTAGAGGCCTTATGGGGATCGAGGGGCACGATCGCAGCCATAAGTTGTCCGCATGGCTGAACCACGTTGCTTGATGACGGTCCACGCGCACCCTGATGATGAAGCATCCAAGGGGCCCTCGACGGTGGCTCGCTACAAGGCCGAAGGAGTGCGGGGCGTGCTCGTGTGCTGTACCGGGGGCGAGGAGGGCGAGATCCTCAACCCTGCACTCGTGCTCGACGACGGCGAGGACCTTGGGGACCGCCGCCGGCGAGAGTTAGCCAGAGCCGCCGAGGCGATTGGCTACGACGAGGTCGTTCACCTGGGATATCGGGATTCAGGCATGCCCGAGTCAGAAGCGAATGCCCGGTCCGAGGCATTCGCCAATGCCCCCCTCAATGAGGCGGTTGGCCGGCTGGTGGCGGTCATTCGGCACCACCGACCACAGGTTCTGATTGCGTATCCAGAAGAACAGACGGAGTATCCCCACCCGGATCACATCAGGGCACACGAGATCGCAGCAGCAGCGTTCGACGCTGCGGCCGATCCAGATGCCTTCGATGCGTTGGGGCCTCCGCATGCCGTGGCGAAGTTGTATTACACGGTGTGGCCCGCCATTCGACTACGCAAGCTCCACGCCGCCTACGAGGAATTAGGGCTTGAATCGCCCTATGACGAGCGATTCCTGACCCGAGCAGCGGTGGAGGACGCCTTCACCACGACCATTGATGTCGGAGGGTACGCCCACATACGAGATGAGGCACTGCTGGCGCACGAGACGCAGATTGATCCGTTGTCACCGTTCTGGTTCGGGCTGCCCGCCGAGGTTCGACATGCGACGCACCCCTTCGACCACTATTTCCTCGCGCGAAGTCGAGTTGGGCCGATTGATGTTGTCGAGAACGACCTCTTCGCCGGTCTCTAACAGCGAGACCGGGTCAGTCGTGCTTGATTAATACGATCGGGCCACGACGCAGACAAGGTTGGTCTCGTCGACGGCATCAGGAATCGAGCCGTCAGGACGCTGAAGACACCGGACGCTGAGGGTGTGCTTGTTGAGTTCTGCCTCTCCCTCGTCTCCCACGACGCTCCAGGGCAGTCGAGCGAACCCCACGTGGCCCGCCTCAACGGCCTCTTCCAGAGTGGAGACCTCTGCGGTTCGATCGTTCCGCCGAGTGATGGCGCGAGCGAGCAGATTTGCCTGAATCTGATCAAGGAACTCGAGGGCCGTGGCGACGAGGGCATCGAGGCCGATGGTCGTCTTCTCGCCGAGATCGCGTCGAGCAATGGTCACTTTCTGCTCTGCGAGGTCACGTGGTCCTACCTCAACTCGCAGCGGCACTCCCTTGAGCTCCCAGTCCGTAATCCTGCGTCCGAAACTCCCGCCCCGTGCATCAACGTGGACGCGAATCCCTGCTGCGACAAGTTCGGCCCGGAGTCTTTCGGCAGCCTCGGCGAGTTCCGGCTCATCTCGGACGCACAAGATCACCACCTGTGTCGGGGCGAGGCGAGGGGGGATAATCAGGCCGTCATCATCACCGTGGCCCATGATCAGGCCCCCAACGAGGCGGGACGAGGCGCCCCACGAGGTGGTGTGACAGAGATGCTCAACCCCGTCGTCTCCGAGGTACTTGATGTCGAAGGCGGTGGCGAAGTTCTGGCCAAGCTCGTGGCTGGTGGCCATCTGGAGTGCCTTGCCGTCTCCCATCATTCCTTCGCACGTCATGGTGTTGATGGCACCGGCGAATCGCTCCCGAGGCGACTTGATCCCAAGATGCGTGGGCATGGCAAGCACGTTGAGCAGGAAATCCTCATAGACCTCGTGGTGAATGCGCCTGGCGTAGGCAGAGGCGTCCTCTCGGGTGCTGTGGGCGGTGTGACCCTCCTGCCAGAGGAACTCAGAGGTCCGAAGGAAGAGTCGAGGTCGCTTCTCCCAGCGCACGACGTTGGCCCACTGGTTGAGGAGCAAGGGGAGATCCCGGTAGCTCTGAATCCATTTGGCCATGTACTCGCCGATGACGGTTTCAGAGGTCGGCCGAACGACGATGGGCTCCGCTAACTCCTCGCCGCCAGCGTGGGTAACCACCGCAAGTTCTGGGCTGAAGCCCTCAACGTGCTCCGCCTCTCGCTTGAGGTAGCTCTCTGGAATAAAGAGCGGGAAGTAGGCGTTCTGAGCACCACAGACCTTGATCCGGGCGTCAATTTCCGCCTGGATCCGTTCCCAGATGCCGTAGCCGTAGGGCCGGATCACCATCGTGCCCCGAACTGGCCCATTCTCGGCCAACTCTGCCTTGGTGAGGAGATCCTGATACCAGCGGGGGAAGTCGTCGGCCTGGGGTGTCAGCACGCTCTGCTTGGCCATGGGGTCCTCATCTCATCTCGTCACATCGAGACATCGTTCGATTCCCCTGAACGCTACCGAACTCCAGAGAGGCCGAAGACCTTCGCCGTCCGAAGCGGTTCAACCGCTGAGCCACGACCAGGAAAGAACGCTCGCGCTCTCCAAGAGGACGATCGTGATAGCGAACCCGATGACAACGATCCCGATAAGCAGCGCGGTCCTGCGCAGCACCTTCGGCGTGCCGATCACCAGCCGATAGATGGTGCTGAGCGGCGAGCAAGTTCACGCAGCGGCCGCCAACCAATGAGCGTCGCGCCCTGATCCCGGAGCAGCGCCTTGATCGATGCTTCGCGCGTGAGCAACCGGAGATCATCAATGCGTTGATCGGCATCGGCAGCGAAGGCGCGAAGTTCCTCGGTGTCCGACGCTGGGTGCACCACGATCTCGGTGACCCCATCGTCGAGATCCTCCAGAACTCGCTCGAGGCCATTGCGCAGGCCGATTCCGGTGGTGTCGATGAAGCGGTCTGGGACCACGACTCCAGCTTCCCGGGCGAGATCACGAGCCGGAAAGCCGAGATTCGAGGCGAGTGGTCCCGAAACCAGACGAAGTGGCAATTGGTACTCGACGGCGAGTTCGAGGACGATGTCGAAGAACTCCGGCCGAGTGACCAGGGCTGAATGGTGCGAGGCGAGGTGCGTCACGTCGAAGCCCATGAGGATGGCCCGTTCGAGTTGGGCCCGGCACTCGCGACGGACTTCGTCGAGATCGGCGTGGTCGAGAGCATCAGTCACGCTGCTGGCAAAACCACCGTCCCCGCCAAGGAGCGACGGGGCATGGGTGATTGGGCCGAAGCGCAGTAACTCGTGTTCGGCGGTGATCGCCAGCGAGACCCCAACGTCGCCGCCGCGGTAGGTCACCGCCGCCTCTTTCGACCAGGGGGCGGGCATGAGGATTGACGCGCTGGTGACGAGTCCTCGATCCATGGCCTCGGCGACACCGGTGTTCGCTGCGTGACACAGCCCAAGGTCGTCAGCCGTCATGATGACGAGCCGAGCGGACTCACCTAGCCCGAGCAGTGACGTCAGCTCTGACATCAGGCCAGCCTGGACGTGAGGTCAGCATCTTGCTGCTGGGCAGCGGCGGCGAGGTCTGCTCGGTGGGCATCAAGTTGACCGCGAAGGATGGGGTCTGCCACCGCCAGGATCCTGATGGCGAGCAGAGCGGCATTCTCGGCCCCGTTGATCGCCACCGTCGCCACGGGGACACCCCTCGGCATCTGAACGATGGAGAGAAGGGAGTCGAGACCATCGAGCTTCTTGAGGGCGACGGGAACCCCAATCACTGGAAGCGGGGTGACCGATGCCAGCATGCCGGGAAGATGGGCGGCGCCCCCCGCTCCGGCAATGATGACCTCCAAGCCCCGCCCAGCGGCTTCAACGCCGTAGCGGAGCATCGCCTCTGGTGTCCTGTGGGCGGAGACGACGTGGATCTCGGCATCAATCGAGAATCGTCCGAGGACCTCGTGGGCGGGAGCCATGACCTCAAGGTCGGAGCTGCTGCCCATGACGATCCCGACTCGTGGTGTGGTGCTCATGGCTGAACCTCTCTGATCTGATCGGGGACTGGAGTCCCAAGGGCGATTGCAGACTTCCACGCCTGTCGGCGGACCTCGAGGGCATCAGCACCAGTTGCGGTGACATGACCCAGTTTGCGTCCGGGTCTGGAAGATTTTCCATAGAGGTGGACGTGTGCCTCGGCGTTGAGGAGTGCTGTGGGGAGGCCATCGTCGAGATCAAACGGAGTGTCACTGCCGAAGACGTTGACGCTGGCGACGTGAGCGGCGGTCATCTCGGTGCTCCCAAGGGGAAGATCCAGGACGCTGCGGAGATGATTCTGGAACTGCGAGGTCACCGATCCATCTTGGGTCCAGTGGCCGGAATTATGGGGCCGCATCGCCAATTCGTTGATTACGAGACCCTCGGAAGTTTCAAAGAGCTCGACCGCCATGACGCCCTCGACGCCGACGACGTCGGCGACGCGCTCGGCAATGGAGCGGGCTCGGGCCTCGAGCTCGGGGGACACTGACCCAGGGACGAGCACCTCTCGGCAGACCCCACCGACTTGAGCGGTCTCCACCACCGGCCACGTGACGAAGTCACCACTCGGGTTCCGAGCCACCAGCGCTGCGAGTTCAGAGATGATCACGACGTGCTCCTCGAGGAGAGCCGTGGTGTTGTGGGCGTGGAGCTCCGCCACGACGCGCGCTGCCTCGTTCGGGTCATCGACGATGTAGACCCCTCGGCCGTCGTAGCCGCCGCGTGCTGCCTTGATGACAACAGGCCAGCCAAGGTCGTCGCCGAGAGCGCCGAGATCGGCGTCCGTTCCGGGCTCAACGAGAACGAACCGGGGCATGGGGAGCCCAGAGGCTCCAAGGGTGACACGCATCGCCGCCTTGTCGACGGCGAAGAGGAGCGAGGTTGGCCTAGGCCTCACGAGCGTCCCCGATGCGGCGAGTTCGGCCAAGATCTCCAGATCCACGAGTTCATGATCGAAGGTGACCACGTCGCACCGATCGGCGAGTGATTGCATTGCGGTGGGGTCGTGGGGGCTCCCGATGATGACCTCGGTGCAGAACTGTGTGGCGGCATCGCTCTCGGATTCGGCGAGGAGCACGCACTGAATACCGAGCGCGCTGGCGGACTCCATCATCATCCGGGCCAATTGGCCACCGCCGACGATGCCCACCCTCATCGGGCCGAACCGCCCGTGCCGCTAGCCTTCGTGGTCATGTGCACGTCCCCGACGATACCGGGGCGGCTGACCAGTGGGGGAGTCTCATGATCAGAATCGGAACACTTATCGACGTGGAGCGCTCAATCGCCGACGCCATTGACCAGACCCGACGGATCAAAGAAGCCGGTTTCCAGAGTGCCTGGGCGAATCAGATCTTCGGGCAAGATGCCCTGACGCTCCTCGCCGTTGTCGGCAATCACGTCGGAGACATCGAGCTCGGTACGGCTGTGGTCCCGGTGTATCCCAGGCACCCCCAGATGCTTGCCCAGCAATCGCTGACCGTTCAATCGGCGACCGGTGGACGGCTCTGCCTCGGCATCGGACTCTCTCACCAGATGGTCGTGGAGGGCCTGTGGGGCTACTCCTACGACCGCCCTGCTCGCTACATGCGCGAGTACCTCTCCGCATTGATGCCAATGCTCAATGGGGAGATGGCACTCGTCGACGGAGAGGTCATCAAGGCGGTCACTGTTGGACCGCTCGACATCCCCGACGTGACGGCGCCGCAGGTCCTCGTGGCGGCCTTGGCGCCTGTGATGCTGAAGCTCACAGGAGCGATGACCGATGGAACCATCACGTGGATGACCGGAACCGCGACCATCAAAAGCCACATCGCCCCCCGGATCAACGAAGCCGCCGCCGAGGCGGGACGACCCGCCCCGAGAGTGGTGGTCTCTCTTCCGGTCTGTGTGACCGATGACACGGCGAGAGCCAAGGATGACATCGACGCCGCCTTCTCGATCTACCCGACGCTTCCCTCCTATGCCGCAATGTTGGAGAAAGAGGGAGCAGCTCGGCCCGCCGACATCTCGCTCATCGGCAGCGCTGAGCAGGTCACGGACGCCATCGGTCTTCTTGAGGAGGCAGGGGGCACTGAACTGGTCGCCGCTATCTCGGGGAATCCCGCAGAGCGCGAAGCGACGTTTGAGTTTCTCGCCAGCCTCGCTCGGGGCTAACCGCTTAGCGGCTCAGCCGCGTGTGCTTGAACTCGTTGATCTCTGGATTCTCATCGATCAGGTCAAGGATCCGACGCACGAGGGCAATCGATGCGGAGGGGTCTGTGGCGTCTGGACCGGTCATCACCCGAACAAAGACAGCATCCTCATCGCTGATCACAAAGGTGGGCACGCCAAAGACGTCGAGATCTCCGTTGTAGTGGCGCCACCGATCAGCGATGTGGAAGCGCGGGCCGCCAGTGTCAACCACGGAGAAGACCGCCTCAGGATCCAATCCACAGGTATCGAGGATCGAGCCGACCTGTGTCCGATCGGACAGCGGGATCCCTTGGGCGTGGCGAGCCTCAAAGAACGCTCCATGAACGGAAGAGAAGTGCTCGGGGAATTCGTCACGCACGGCGACCGAGGCCTCGAGCGCAATAAGGGTTCCGTCATGGGCGGGGTTGTCCCAGACGTCCTGGTCACCTTCGCTGATGTGGCCCTGGCTGAGCGTGTACGGCTCGAACGTGACGGCAAGGTCCATCCCAGCCCCGAGAGCGGTGAGGACGTGCTGGTGGACGTTGCGGGCGAACGGGCATCGGTAGTCGTAGAGCAGCGAGAATTCGGTAAGGGCCATGTGCTCTCCAACAACGCAACCTGCGCGTTCATTCCCTCTCGAGCCAACGGATCAGTGATCGAAGACCCACTCCGAGCCCCGCTCCGATAACCAGGGCGCCGAGGACATCGGATTGATGATGCGCCTGAAGCCGGACTCGGCTCCATCCCACGACGCTCGCTGCCAGAAGGCCACCACTCGCTCCAAGGGTGGTTGAGGGAAGGGCGACGCCTGCGGTGGCAGCCGCCAGGGTGTGGCCACTTGGGAAACTTGAGGAGGAGGGTGTCCGAACTCCACGACGCTTCTCGGCGGATCCCCGAGGGCGGGTTCGTCCC
>JBAXAR010000062.1:0-11467 GCA_037142475.1 Actinomycetes bacterium | reverse complement strand
GTCTGGAATAGTGCCCCCGCGCACGTACCGAGACCCGATCACAACATCAGCTCCCTCACCGGCCTTTTCCAAGAGTTTCGGGAGGGCGTTGGGGTCATGAGAGAAATCAGCATCGATCTCCACAAAGGTGTCGAACCCCCGTTCGATACCCCAGGCGAAACCGGCGCGGTAGGCACTTCCCAGTCCGCTTTTGGCTTCACGACGGAGAAGGGAGATCCGACCGAACTGCTGAGCAGCCTGTTCAACGAGCACGTCTGTTCGATCAGGGCTCCCGTCATCAACGACCAGAATCGACACCTCGGGAGCGACGGATCTCACGGCTGAAAGCATCCTGGCGATGTTGGGCTCCTCGTTGTAGGTCGGGATGACCACCAGGACGTTCATTGCTGAGATCCTACGCGATCGGTCCTTGTCACTCCGCCTCGCTACCGAGACGACCGGGGTTGCGAATCTCTCGCACGATCACTTGCAGGGCGCTTCCCACCGGAATGCCAATGAGGGCACCGATCAAAGCCCCGAAGCCAGAGTGCAACCTCCCACCAAGTTCAGCGCCGGCGAGGACCGCGAGAAGGACCAGAGCAGGGCTCATTTTGACAGTGCGCGACATGATGATCGGGTTGAGCACGTGATTCTCAATCTGCTGAAACACCAAGAAGACCACCAAGGCCACGATCCCTGCCATAGGGCTATGAAGGAATGCGATCAGGACGGTAGGAACTCCCGCCAAGAGCCCTCCGATGAGAGGGAGAAGATCGACGAGGCCGACCCAGAGGGCAAGCAACGGAGCAAAGGGTACGCCAAGGATGCTCAAGGTGATGAAGACGACCACACCAGCGATGACGGAGGTCAAGGCGTTGCCAAGGACGTAGCCACTCACGACTCGAGAAGCTTCGGTAGCCGCTCGGTCAGCCCGCTCCGCCTTGTCAATCGGGAAGAGTCCGAGGATGCTGGCCCAGATCTTCGGGAGCTCGAGGAGTACATAGAAGGACAGAACCGCAATAGTCAGAAGTGACACCAAGGTCGAGAGAGCCGCTGCTCCGATAGACAGTGCAGGCTTCGAGATGGTCGTGGCATAGGTCGACAACTTCGGGGCGTTGGTCTGAACCCATTCCTGCAGGTGGAGTCGCTGGAGGAGATGGCCGATTCCGCCTCGCCCATTCTCAGCCTGACTGACGAGATCGGGAATCTTGCGGGAAAAGTGACTGACAGCATTAACGAGGGGAACCCCGAATAGGAAGGCCAGTCCGGCGAATGACAGCAGCCCACCGGTGAACACGATGCCGGCGGCCAGGCCTCTCCTGACGCCTCGCCTCTCCATGGCGCTCACGGCGGGAGCGAGGAGAACGGCGATGAACGTCGCCACCAAGATGTAGAGGACAATCGTTCTCAGGACCCAGATCATCACGATTGCAAGGCTCACGCCGAAAACGCATCCGATCGTGACCAAGATCGCTGCGAGGGGCACGTTCCGACGAGAGGCTCCCTCAGCAATGCGCCCTCGGATGCCCGTGCTCCTGCTCGCTGACGACTCGATGTCGGTTGGTTCGGAATCCACAACACAGAGCATGGCACCGGGAACCAGCGCCTGCGTGCAAGCATGGAACCATGGCGGATTCTGAGGCGGACGTTTCCGCGAGTGGGTTGCCAGAGCGTCGGCGTTGGATGAGGCCTGAGGTCCGCTACACGCTCTCTGCGGTCGTGATCCTCTTCGTGTTCGAGTACCTCTTGGTCCCTGAGATTGCCTCAGCCAGGAAGAATGTCAGCATCCTGGGCGATGTGAATGTCGCCCTGTTGGTGGTTGCCATCGCCTGCGAGGTCCTGGCACTTCTCGCCTACATGGAGCTTTCGAGGACGGTCTTCTCCCCCGATGCCCCCAAACGCTGGACGATGCTCCGTATCAATATGTCGTCGTTGGCAATCAGCCACGTTGTACCCGGTGGGACCGCAGCCGGAGGGGCCCTGGGGTATCGACTTCTCACTGACGTGAGCGTCCCGGGATCGACGGCCGCCTTCGGGCTCGCTACGCAGGGAGTCGGCTCGGCGGTCGTCTTGAACATCATCTTCTGGTTCAGTCTGCTGATCTCCATCCCGCTCAACGGCCTCAATCCCGTCTACGGCTACGCCGCCCTTCTTGGTGTCCTTCTCCTCGCAGCTTTTGGCGGGACGGTCCTGCTTCTCACCCGCGGCCAACGACACGCCGATGAGTGGCTCCGCAAGGTGGCGGAGAGGATTCCAGGGTTGTCGGCTGACAAGGTCTCTGCGCTTCTCCAGCACTTGGCGGACCGCCTCACCATTCTTTTCTCGAATCGGCGTCTGCTCTGGGGGGCATTGGGATGGGCAGCAGCGAACTGGATCCTCGACGCCACGTGCCTCTGGGTGATCCTTCTGGCCTTCGGCCAGACTGTCAGCCCGATTGACTTGCTGGTGGCCTATGGCCTCGCCAACATTCTCGCCGCCCTCCCAATCACTCCGGGCGGCTTGGGAGTTGTGGAACTCACCCTGTCGGGGACGTTGGCTGGATTCGGCGTTCCCGCGTCCATCGCCTACCTGGCGGTGATTGCGTGGCGGCTCGTGAATTTCTGGTTACCAATACCACTCGGTGGCCTCTCCTACCTCTCGCTCAAGGTCGCCACTGCGAAGCGTGCCCGACTGGCGCAACCAGGTACGCCTTAGAGCTCTCCACGGAATCGCAGCTCACCAGATGCCATTTCTTTGAGGTGTCGCTGCACGCTCTTGGTTCCTGGTGGCGTGATCCGCCGCCACCGTTGATCCGGCCCTAAGAGCCAAGTGTTCGAATCATCGTTCATC
The DNA here is from genome assembly GCA_037142475.1 of Actinomycetes bacterium. GTDB lineage: Bacteria > Actinomycetota > Acidimicrobiia > Acidimicrobiales > RAAP-2 > CAIUMH01. Next base: position 8,659 of record JBAXAR010000062.1, on the reverse strand, counting down.
GTCAGGTCGAGGATTTCGACGAGACGCTGGCGGAGTCGGTCATCATGGATTGGGACCAACGCTTCGATTCTTCTATCGAGATTTCGCTCCATGAGATCGGCGGAGCCGATGAAGATTTCAAACGTCTCATCAATCGCGGGTTCCCCGAATGCGTAGATCCGGGAATGCTCCAGGAACTCTCCGACGATGGATCGGACCGAGATCGACTCGGACAGCCCTGGGAGACCAGGTCGAAGGCAGCACATTCCACGGATCGCCAAATCAATTCGAACCCCAGCTTGCGACGCCAGATAGAGCGCATCAATCATGGCCGGGTCTGTCAGACCATTCGCCTTGAATGAAATGCGTCCAGCCGCCCCGAGGGCGGCCTGAGCCTCGATGCGTTCGATTAACCCGGCCCGAAGCGTCGCTGGCGACACGAGGAGTTCTCGATATGAACTGTGTCGGCTAAATCCAGTCAAGAAATTGAAGAGGTCGCCAACATCGTTGGCGATGTCTTCGCTTGCTGTCAGGAGCCCGACATCTTCATAGACCCGTGCGGTCCTGGAGTTGTAGTTCCCCGTTCCGATGTGGCAGTAGCGGCGGATCTGGTCACCTTCTCGCCTCAGGACGAGCGCTGTTTTGGAGTGAGTCTTATATCCCATGACTCCGTAGACCACATGGACGCCTGCATCTTCAAGGGTCTTGGCCCAACCAATATTTGCTGCCTCGTCGAACCGTGCTTGAAGTTCGACCAAAGCTGCGACCTGCTTCCCGTCCTCTGCCGCCCGGATCAACGACGCCACAATGGGGCTATCTCCGCTTGTTCGGTAAAGGGTCTGCTTGATGCCCATCACGTTGGGATCAGCCGCCGCTTGTGAGATGAATGCCTCGACGGAGGCCGAGAATGAGTCGTAGGGGTGATGCACGAGGATGTCTTGATTCTTGAGGACGTCGAAGATGTTTAAGCGATCGCCGTCAGGGCCTCGAAGTTCAGGAGGGATGACCGGAGACCACGTTTCCTCGTGCAGGTCGGGTCGGTCGAGTGAGTACAACGCCCAGAGCCCACCAAGACCAACCGGCGCTTCGAGGGCGTAGATGGCGCTGGGCGCGAGATCGAGTTCGTGGGCGAGGAGGGCCTGGATCTCGGGGTTTGCTCCCGCCATCATCTCAAGGCGGACGGCCCGTCCGAATCGCCGGCGCCGCAACTCGACCTCGAGTGCGACGAGGAGGTCGTCAGCCTCATCTTCTTCCAGCATGAGGTCGGCGTTTCGTGTGACACGGAACGCCTCGTGGCGCCCCACCGCCATGCCGGGGAACAACCTGTCGAGATAGGCGGCGATGACCTTTTCGAGTGCGATGAATCGTTCGCCATCAGGCATAACTACGAAGCGAGGAAGGATGGGAGGAACCTTGACTCGGGCGATTCGACTCTCTCCTGTCACGGGATCCTCAAGCTGGACGGCCAGATTCAGAGAGAGGTTGGAGATGTTGGGAAAGGGATGACCGGGGTCGACAGCGAGGGGTGTCAGGACAGGAAAGATCTGCCGCTCAAAGACCTCGTCGAGAAATCGCCGGTCGTCGTCGTCCAGCTCATCGAATGCCGAGAAGCGGATACCAGCATCGACGAGTCCGGGAATGAGTTCGTCGAGAAAGATCCTGTCCTGACGGTGGGCCAGACCCAACACCCGCTCCCTGATGACCTCGAGCTGCTCTCCCGCCCGCAGTCCGTCGATCGATCTGGTTCGGACGCCCCCGACCACTTGATCCTCGAGGCCCGCCACTCTGACTTGGAAGAATTCATCGAGAAGTTCCGAGAAGATAGCCACGAACTTGACGCGTTCGAGAAGAGCAAGCGAGCGGTCCTCAGCCAAATCCAACAGCCGGGAGCCGAAGTCGAGGCGAGAGAGTTCCCGATTCGAAAATCGCCGATACCCGAACTCCTCGAGCATCTCAGGACCCGACAAAAGAGGTATGTCGCCGCCTCGTTTTGAATCTTCGATCTCTGGACCAGACATCACGACCTCCGAAGAAGCCTCGTGGCTCCCTCTCCAATGCTACCTGCGCAGGTACGCTCACCTTGTGGTCGAGGAGGGAAACACACGTCGGTCCGGAGGCATCTGGGCCTTTCCTCGCTTCGAGCGTGTGCCGAAGCCACGCCGACGCACTGAGCTCGGTCTCCTGTTGTTCGTTTGGGGCCTCGTGGTCTTGCTCTACGCCCTGGCCGCCCTCGGTACCAAGGGCCACCTGCCGGCGCACGCCACGACCTTCCTCGGTGGTATCCTCGGGTTGACGATCGGCGTACACCTTGTCAATCGATGGCTTGTTCCGTTCGCCAACCCCGTCGTTCTCCCGATTGTGGCCTTTCTGAACGGGCTCGGGTACATCGAGATCGTCCGCTGGAATCCCGTGGCCGCTCAGCAGCAGGCCAGCTGGACTCTTCTTGGGGCGGTTCTCTACACGGTGGTTCTCCTGGTCGTCCAGCGAACTCGAGATCTCGACCGCTATCGCTACGTCCTCCTGCTGGCCGCAGTTCTTCTGATGCTCTCTCCGCTGTTCCCAGTCGTGGGGAGTTCGATTAACGGCGCTCGATTGTGGGTCCATTTCGGGTCGGCGATCCAATTCCAGCCGGTGGAGATTGCCAAGATCCTCCTGGCCATTTTCTTCGCTTCGTACTTCGCCGACAAGAAGGAGCTGCTGTCCATCCCGAGTGCCCGCCTCGGCAACCGCCTCGTCCTCGACCCCCGTCCGATCATCCCCATCGTCTTGATGTGGGGCTTCACCCTGGCGATCTTGGGGGCCGAGAATGACATTGGTTTCGCCATGTTGATCTTCGCCCTGTTCATCTCGCTCCTCTGGGTTGCGACAGGCCGGCTCCTCTACCTGATCCTTGGTATCGGGCTCTTTGTTGTCGGTGCTGTCGTGGCAGCGCACTTCTTTGGACAGGTCCATGTGCGACTGTCGATCTGGATGGACCCATGGGCCCATGCCCAGGGCAAGGGTCTGCAGTTAGTCCAGTCCTGGTATTCGATGGGCTCGGGGGGGGTGGGCGGGACGGGACTTGGTCTTGGGCGCGCTGGGCTCTACGTACCCTTCCTCACTACAGACCTGATCTACACAGCGATCGCTGAAGAAATGGGTTTCGTCGGCTCTGGAATCATCGTGATCGCGTTCGGACTCCTCGTCGGCGCTGGCCTGCACATCGCCCAGCGGGCAAGAACGGATTTTGCACGCCTTGCCGCCACTGGTTTGACGATCATCCTCGGGTTCCAAGCGTTCTTTATCCTGGCGGGGATCCTCCGAGTCCTTCCCTTTACTGGCATCACGCTGCCTTTCGTCGCACGAGGTGGCTCGTCGCTTGTAGCGAACTACGTCCTCGTGGCGATTTTGATGCGTATTTCCAACGACTCCGGCCCAGAGTGGGAGGGCGACGTCATCGCCGTCGATCCCGCCGCTACCGACAAGGCGGCTCGTCGCTAGCGAACGGTCAACTAGTCGTCGTCGAAGAGGTCCTCGGCCACGAGAACCGGGGCGACAACCGTCTGGCGGAGGCAGAGCACGAGTCCATCGGACGGCCTGCACGGGACGACCTGGCGCCCCCGAGTCGTCATCAAGTCGAGCTCTGCGTGGAGAACTCCTCGCACGCGGGAGATCAGGCGAAGGGCGATCACGTCAACGTTGACGCGGCGTAGCACCTCGCTGAAAAGCTCGTGAGTCATCGGGCGAGCACTATCAGTACGACTTTGCGCCAGGGAAAGTGCCACTCCCTCTGCGAGACCGATCGGAAAGGAGAGGGAGCGGTAGGGCGCATCGAGTTCGCTGAGGTGCACCTCGGCGTGCTGTGCCGGGAGAGGTACCGCCACATCGATCAACTCGACGAGTTTGAACGACGTGGTGGTGTCAACCGTCTCTGCTCCCGGGACTCCCACGGCATCGGTCCCAGTGTTCTGTCCGTCCATATCAGCCTCCACGTCGAGCCCCCACTGCAAGAACAAGCCCGATGGCCGAGAAGAAGACCAGCGAGGCGGAGCCCCCATAACTCAAGAACGGGAGTGGGATTCCAGTCACCGGCATGATCCCCATGGTCATGCCAGCATTTTGGAAGACGCTGAATGCGAAGAAGGCAAATACCCCGACGCACAGGTTGCGCCCGAAGGCATCACGCGCCAGGTAGGCCGCCCGCAAGATACGAAACCCAATGAACCCGAGAAGACCAAGCACCACTGTGGAGCCAACGAAGCCGAGTTGCTCTCCGACGGCTGTGAAAATGAAGTCCGTCTGCTGTTCGGGGACATAGCCCAGGTTGGTCTGAGAGCCGTGGCCGATGCCGGAGCCCCACAAACCACCGGCGCCGATGGCGTTCTTCGCCTGTCGGACGTTGTAGATGGATTGCTGCAAATGTGGGTTATCGGAGTTCTGATTCAAGAAGCTGGTCAACCGGTGGAGTTGATAACTCGACAGGAAACCACCCTCGATTGCGACGATGACAATGATGACTGCTGCGAGGAGGAGCAGCAGCAGGATTCGGCCCGGAACACCAGTTACGGCCAGCATCGCCATGAGGACGACGGCCATGATGATGGCTGTGCCGAGATCGGGCTGGAGCATAATCAGGCCCATGGGTGCGGCCGCCATGAGCAGAAGACGCGACACATCTCTCAACGTGAGCCCCTCGGGCCGCCGTGAGCAGTAGGTGGCAATGGCCAGAATCAGGCCGAGAACGGCGAATTCCGAAGGCTGGATTTGCAAAGGCCCAATCGAGAACCACCGCTGGGCCCCCAGGGCGTTCGTTCCGAACGGGCTGAGAACGGTCAGCAACATGAGCAGCAGGCCTACATAGGCCACCGTGGCGAATTGTTCGAGGCGGCGGTAGTCAAGCCTCCAGATCAGGAGCATGACGATCGCACTGGCGAAGACAAAGGTTCCTTGGCGCTTAAAGAAGTAAAACCCGTCGAGGCCTTGGACGGCGAGTCCAGATCGTGTAGCGGTGTAGATCATGACGACCCCGAAGCATGCAGTGGCGATCGCGGCTCCGGCCAAGAGCCAGTCCTTCTCTCCCTGCCGCTTCGCAATCGAGGGGGCCTTCGGTGCCATCACCATGAGGAACCACCGAGTTCACCCGACACAGCGTCCCGCATCTTGTTGACGGGTGCATCGGCGCCCGTCCATCGCTCGATCTGGAGGGCTGCTTGATGGACGAGCATCCCGAGGCCGCCAATGGCATCCGCTCCGCTGCGTCGGGCGTCGAGGATCCAATCGGTCTCACGGGGCCGGTAGACAAGATCGACTGCCACCTGGCCCGCATGAAGGAGATGTCCTGGTACCAACGGTGTCGAATCACGCTCCGCTGTGCCCTCCATGCCAACCGGTGTGGTCTCGATGATGAGATCAACCCCACTGGCCTCACCGGAATCGCCCACGCGTCCCACTGTTCCAGACAGTGCTGCCACCAACGAGGCGTTTGATCGATTGCGGGCCACGACGATTACCTCTGAAGCTCCTGCAAGCCCCAGGGCCGCCGCCACACTCCGGGCAGCGCCTCCGCTCCCAACGACCATGACTGATCGATCGGCCACCGACAGACCGTTGTGGGCAGCGATGGCAGCGAGCAGGCCGTCACCGTCGGTGGAGAGGCCCACAATCGTTCCCCCCTCGAGGCTGAGGCAGTTCACGCTGTTGAGCATCTTCGCCGACTGCTCAAGTAAGTCGGCGGCAAGCGCCACCTCCGCCTTGAGTGGCATGGTGACCGAGAGACCCCTGATGCCGAGCAAACGCATTGATTCGACGGCCCCAGCTCCCCCGCCGACCCCGACCTCAAAGGCCACTGACGTCCACGGCATACCCATCTCTTCGAATGCGGTGTTGTGGAGCAGCGGCGAGAGTGAGTGGGTGATTGGGCTCCCAATAACACCCACGACCTGAGGTTCGAGTGAACTCGCCATCACAGGCCCCTCGCTGCGGCGAGACGCTCGTTGGCGAGTTGCTCGTCAAAGGTGTCGGAGAACGCTTCTGTCCCCGTCTTATCGATCACCGTAAAGAAGAGCCATGATCCTGCCGGCGGGTGCATGGTGGCATTGATGGCATCAGAGGAGACCACGCAGATGGGCGTCGGTGGGAGGCCCTTATGGAGGTAGGTGTTGTAGGGCGAATCGTGTCGGAGGGTTGCTCGGGTGACGGGGCCGCCGTCTTGGCCGAGCGCGTACAGCACGGTTGAGTCCATTTGCAGGATCATGGATCGGTCGAGACGATTGAAGATCGTTGTCGCCACCTTGGGCATATTACGAGTCTGATAGCCCTCCTTCTCCACGACTGACGCGACGGTCACGAGTTGATACGCCGTTAGGCCTGATCGACTCGACGAGGGCTTCAGGCCAGCTGCTTGAGCGATGCCGTTGAAGCGTTGGACCATCGAGTGCACGAAGGATGTCGGGCTCGTCATGGGGGTGATGAGGTAGCGCCCAGGACCAACGAGCCCCTCGAGGTCAACTGAACCGACGGGCGAATATGGCGACGTCACTGTTCCCTCAGCCAGCACCATCCTGACACCCCTCGCGAATTTTGCCGACACGGCGGTGCGGCTCCGCTGCGTGATCTCATGGAGGGTGAATCCTGGCGGGACGATGAGAGGGTGTGTGTTCGGACCCGACTCCAAGACGGCACGAATCGCTGCGAAATTCGATGATCGTGGAATCGCATAGAAGCCGGGAAAGACATTTGGCGTTCCATGGATCAGCGCGTCAAGCCGGAAGGCAAACGAGCTACCGATGACCCCTCGCGCAGCGAGCGAGGAGCGGATGGCTGCGAACGATTCACCTTTGGTGACCTCGATGGTCGCCTCGTTGCCGGTGCCCCCAGGACCGGACGCCTCATAGGCGTACCAGCCGCCGATGGCGAGAATGCTCATCAGGGCTGCTCCAAGTCCTCCGAGTACCCACCGCACCCTTCTCCTCGACCGTGCCCTCCGACGGCGAGGGGTCGGTGGTTCTGTGTCGTGGTTCAGGGTCTGGTGGCCGTCGTCGCTTACTGACACTGGAGCCAAGCTTCGAGGAGAATCGCTGCCGCTGCTGAGTCAATCGAGGATCGTTGCGCCCTTGAGTCCTTCCCGGCAGCCCGCATGGTCTGGGATGCCTGGACTGTGGTGAGCCGTTCGTCGTGAAGGACCACTTCGATCGAACTCGGTCCAAGGCGGTCAGTCAATGCGCCCGCCAAGACACGTGCCTTTTGAGCGGATGAGCCTTCAGACCCAGAGAGGGCTTTGGGGAGTCCTACGACGACACAGGTCGCACATTCATCGTCGATGAGTTGCACCAAGTCGTCGACAACCCGGTCGGTCACCGACAACGCTGGTCGAACCAGGGCCATCGTGCGGCTTGAGTCGCTGATGGCGATACCGATCCGACGTTCGCCGGGGTCCAGCGCCACAACTCGCCCCGGAATCTGGCTCATCGTCCGGCGAGACTCGCTCGCGCCGCATCGAGCGCCGCTGAAAGACCTTCTGGCTTTTTGCCACCGGCCACCGCAAGCCGAGGAGACCCTCCACCTCCGCCTGAAATCAGGCCCCCGATCTCCTTGACGACGCCAACAGCATCAACGGTCTCGTCAGTCGCCACGGCGATCGCGACCTTGCCATCCAGCGCTGGTCCCAGCACCACGACCTGCAGCGAACCGCGCTGACGAATTGAACCTGCCATCTGGCGGAGGTCATCGGCGCCGACTGCTTCGACTTGGGTCACAAGGATGCCGCCCTCGACATCAGCCGCCAACGACGCTGCCTGCGCCTCGAGCTGCGACGACCGAAGAGCATCACGTTCCCGCTCGGCCGCCTTGGCCCTCTCCAGCGTGCGTTCGAGCGCTTCGATGAGGGTGTCAGGTTCCGCCTTGAGAACACCGGCCACAGCGGTGATCGTCGCCCCCATCTCCAGTGACCGCCTCACGCTTTCCGCCCCGGTCACTGCTTCGATGCGACGAGTGTTCGACCCGATTGATCCCTCGGAGATGATCTGTATCTGGCCGATCGCCCCGAGTGCCTCAACGTGCGTCCCGCCACAGAATTCCAAACTGTCGGCGCCCGCCTTCACTACTCGTACCGTCTCGCCGTACTTGTCACCGAAGAACGCCACAGCACCCATCTGCTCGGCCTCGGAGCGACTCGTCTCGGTGGTCTCCACCGTCTCATCGGCGAGCACCCGACGATTCACCAAGGTGGTGATTTCGTCGAGTTCTTGACGCGTCGGAGCCCCGTGGTGACTGAAATCGAATCGGAGTCGATCTGGGGCGACCAAAGAACCTTGCTGGCGTACGTGGTCGCCCAAAGTCTCCCGAAGCGCCGCATGGAGGAGGTGAGTCGCTGTGTGGTTTCGCCTCAGGGCTTCCCGGCGTTCTGCGTCGATGCCGGCGACGACATCGTCACCACCGTGGATCTCGCCGTCAATGGTGCACCGATGGGCGTGAAGACCAGGCAAGACCTGGATTGTGTCCAACACGACGGCACTCCCAGAGGGAGACGCGATCGTGCCTGTATCTCCCATCTGGCCGCCACTTTCTGCATAGAACGGTGATCGGTCGAGGAAAATCTCTGCGACACCGTCGGCGCCGTCGAGTACGGCGAGAACTCTCGCTGGAACGCTGTAGTCCTCAGCCGATCGACCCACGAAAACAGTCGGTCCCTCCTCTTCAAGGA